>CAYIKX010000009.1:0-16151 GCA_964364025.1 uncultured Methanosarcinales archaeon | reverse complement strand
AACATTTCCATTGCCATTAATTTTATTGATCCATTGGGCGTACTTTGGGGCTGTCAGGGGGTATTCTTCCCACCCTTTTTCAGAAAACCTGAATGCTATGTCATCAGAAAGCCTGTAATTCTTCAAAAGCAGCTTTATATTCCTCAAACCTTTGGGCCTGTATACAAAATTAGGGCTTCTCCACTGCAAAATATGGTCCGCGCCCTCTGCAAGAACGCCTTTGTAGCCCATTTTCTCTACAAAGCCCGCGATTTCATTATTATAAATGAGCTCTGTATTCCTAAAAACCTTTGGCCTGAAGTTGAATAAATTTCTTATTTTTTTATTATGAAGCTTTACCTGCTCCCTGAATTCCTCCTTTGAGTACAAATAAGAAATAGTGTGGTAATAAGTCTCATCCAAGATCTCAACACAGCCAGTGTCAACAAGCTCCTTAAAGCTGTCAATAACCTGCGGCGCAAATTTCTCCAGCTGCTCAAGCACAATACCTGTCATGCTGTAAGCAACCTTAAATTTTCCATCATTTTTGTTAATTAAATCGAGAATGATTTTGTTAGCTGGCAGATAGCATTTGTGCGTTATTTTTCTTATTATTGCCTCATTCTTATGCTCGTCAAAATAGCCGTTATTATGCCCGATTTCAAAAACAGAGTAATTTCTAAGCCTGAGCGGCTGATGAAGCTGGAAATAAAGGCATACGCTTACCATTTTGTTCAAATTTTTGTTTTATTATTTTTTTGTTTGTTAGCTATTTTTTAAATATTGATTTTTATTTATGCGCTTATCGTTGTGTATTTTTATTCTTATATTTAACCTTTGCTGATTAATTCATTGTAAACCTCGATGCATTTTTGCGCCGGGCTATCCCAGTTAAACTTCTTTACCTCAAAGTATCCATTCTCTTTTAGGGCTTCATGCAATGGCTTGTATCTCAGGAGCGCTATTATCTTGCTGCTGATTTCATCAACATCCCAGAAATCAACCTTAAGGCAATGCCTGATTACTTCAGCAACGCCGCTCTGCCTCGACACTATAGCTGGCGTTTTATTCTTCATTGCCTCTAAAGTTGTTATTCCAAATGGCTCTGAAACAGAGGGCATGACATAGATGTCTGCCATTTTGTAAGCCCTCTCCACATCTTCCTGATTCAAAAAGCCTGCAAACAGGACCTTGTCTGCAATGCCCAGCTCTGCTGCCTTCTCAATAATAAATGGCTCCATGTCGCCTGAGCCTGCAATTATAAATTTAACATTTTTCTCGTGCTCTAAAACCTTTTTTGCGGCATAAATAAAATAATCAGGGCCTTTTTGCAGCGTTATTCTGCCTAAAAACAGCACAACCCTGTCTGTTTTCTTAATCTCAAAATTCTCGTCATAATAGTGCTGGGAAAAATCAACTGCGTTATGGACAACTTTTATTTTTTCAGGCGGGATATCGTAATGGCTCACAATCTTATTTTTGGTGAAGTTGCTTACTGCAATAATCCTGTCTGCATTGTGCATGCCATTCCTTTCCAAATCGTACACATACTGATTCACCTGATGGCCGCCGGTTCTGTCGTGCTCTGTGGCATGAACATGCAGCACTAATGGCTTGTTTTTCTTACCTTTTGCCTTTATGCCAGCCCCAAAAGTCATCCAGTCATGGCAGTGTATAATATCAAATTCTTCTTCCTCGGCGATTTTTTCTGCTGCAAGCGTGTACCTGTATACCTCATCAAACAAAGTAGAGCCGTAAATTTTCGGGCTTGCTTTGCCGATAGACTTTTTATATTCCTGCGAGCTCATGTAAGGGTGCAGCGCAGAGCTTATTTTTCTTATTTTAACTTTGCCTGCCGGAATCAGCTTTAGAAAATCAACTTCGCTTAATTCGCTCGAGTATGGCAATACAAAAGTTATCTCTATGCCCTTTTTGCTCAGGCCTTTAGTCAATCCGTAGCATGCAGTTCCCAATCCGCCGCTGCTGAACGGCGGAAATTCCCACCCGAACATTAAAACTTTCATAAGCTGTTGCCACCATTAATTTTGATTATTTTGTAATTGGATATGCGCACATCCTTTGACACATTTTTACGCAAGTAGTCTTTGCCAAAAGCAGTTAACTCATAGATGCGGACATAAGCAGAACTAAACACTTCTCTAACCCAGCCTTTGCCGATTAAATGGGTAAGATGCCTTTCAACAGTCTTCCAGTTAATGCCTGCTTCAATAGAAATCTGATTTATAGTTTTCTGCCCGGAAGCGAGAGATAGGAGTATAGAGTTTCTTATATCAATAAACTTCCTCTTTTGGGCAAAGCCATTAGTAATTAATACCACCCTCTTATTATAATACTATTAATCTGTCCCTATTTCAATTAGAAGGTAATAGTATAAAAAGTTATTGTTTCAACCGCAAAATCGGTTTAGTTGTAAGCGAGCTTGCGAGCTTACTCGCAAGCATCTCGCTTTGTGGGTTTCGAGTGACATGCGAGGTGAGCTCGTCGAACCTCGCTCACCATTTCACTGCTCAAGCCCACTAATCTTTCCTTTTAAGTGGTGTTAAAGATTTATAAATTGAAAAGCAAAATAGCTAATTAATGAATAATAATGGATAAAAAAGCTGATGTTTTATTTGAAGTTTCCTGGGAGGTATGCAATAAAGTAGGGGGAATTTATACAGTTGTAAAGTCAAAAGCAGCAAAGATGGTGGAATTATATAACAACAACAATTACTTTATGGTCGGGCCCTACTTTGCTTCAAAAGCGCTTGGCCAGTTTCAGGAGGAAATGCCGAATGAATTTTGCAAGGCTCCATTTGAAGAATTGAAGAAAAATGGAATAATATGCCATTTTGGCAGATGGCTTATTGAAGGGCTGCCATTTGTAATTTTAATAGATTTTGAAAATTACAAATACAAAGCCAACGATATAAAGCGCGAATTATGGGACTGGTATAAAATTGATTCTTTAAGGGCTTCCAAAGACTATGATGAGCCAATAGTCTGGGCTTATGCTGTCGGCATGCTCATTGAAAAGCTGTCCTACTGCTATAAGGATAAGAAAATTGTCGCGCATTTCCATGAATGGCTGTCTGGAGCAGGATTGCTTTACCTAAAGAAGAAGAATATAAAGGTTGCAACAGCTTTTACAACGCATGCCACTGTGCTTGGAAGAACCCTTGCAAGCTCGAATGTTGACTTGTATAATGTCTGGGATAAAATAAATCCCGAGCAGGAAGTTTATAAATATAATGTCGAGGCGAAACATCTTGTTGAAAAAAATTCCGCGGCATTTGCCGATGTATTTACAACAGTTAGCGAAATAACCGGAATGGAGGCTTCATACTTGCTGAAGAAAAAGCCTGAAATCCTGCTGCCAAACGGCTTGGACATAAGCAAATTCCCCACATTCGAGGAAATTATGATAAAGCACAAGCTTCAGCGCGACAGAATAAGGGAGTTTATGCTGTACTACTTTTTTCCATACCATACATTTGACCCAAAGGAAACTTTAATTTATTTTCTTGCAGGCAGATATGAATTTCATGACAAGGGCATTGACATTTACATCAAGGCGCTTGGCAGGCTAAATGAAAGGCTGAAGCAGTCGAAAAGCAAAAAAACAATCGTTGCATTTATCTGGGTGCCTGCTAATTTTAGAAATATAAAGCCGGAGCTTTTGGAAAATAAAACCCTTTTTCAGGATATAAAGGATGCGCTGGAAGATACAATAAGCGATGTTGAAAAAAATATCATTTATTCCCTGGTATCAGGAAAGAAAATTTCCAATGATGCCCTTTTTGATGACGAATTTCTTACAGAGATGAAAATAAAGATTGCAAGATTTGTCAAGAAAGGCAAGCCCCCCTTGTCGACTCATGATTTGTACGACGGGAATGACATAATACTAAGAAGCATTATTTCCGCTAACCTGAAAAATGAGGAGCAGGACCCTGTAAAAATAGTTTACTACCCGATTTACTTAAGCGGAGCAGATGGCTTGCTGAATCTTAATTACTATGAGGCTATGCAAGGCTCCCACCTTGGAATTTTTCCAAGCTACTATGAGCCATGGGGCTATACGCCTTTGGAAGCTGGCGCCCTGGGGGTATCTTCTGTTACAACTGACTTGGCAGGCTTTGGAAGGTATTTCTGCGCAGAATGCGTGCAAAGCGACACGCCGGGAATCTTTGTATTAAAGAGATTGAACAGGAGCGATGATGATGTTGTAAACCAATTGGTGGATGTCATGTTCAACTTTGCAAACCTTTCGAAAGAAGACAGGGTCTCAAATAAGCTGCAGGCGAGAAAAACAGCGTCTTTAGCGGACTGGAAAAGTTTTGTCAAGAATTACATCGAAGCGCATAATTTGGCTGTTGAGAAACTTTACAAGTAGTTTTAGTTTTTTATTTTCTTATTTAAGCCATAAAAAATAAAATTTCAAAAATTTCAATCAAAATGCAAGCAATTCATTATCTAGGGGTTTTAAGCATAAACAAAGATGTAAGGGATAATGCTGGTTTTTTGCTGGCGAACAAAAATGGAAGTTATTGCAGCTTTTTCCGCAGGCCGAGTTCAAGGTATCACGGCTTGTTTTATTTTGACAATAAATCTATGAAAATGTACAAGTTTATAGAAAATATTGAAATTGTCGGGCAGAATAATATTGGCTATATAAAAAACGGGTTTTATTTCGCTGAAAGAAAAAAAAATGATATAATTGAAACTTTTACAATGCCAAAAGGATTTAACTCAATGATTTACGAAATAAGCTCTGAAAACGAGATTGATTTGATATTGGACTGCAAAGATTCCTATGACAGCAGGGAATGGGGCAGATTCTATGAAATTTTTAAGGAAGAAAACTGCATTATTGTGAGATTTACCAAAAAAACAAATCCTAAGGAGGACTCAAGCGATGGAAAGGAAGAATTCAGCCTGTATCTGGCAATAAGAAGCGACGCTAATTCTTATGAAAAGAATGGCAAATGGGTTGAAAGATATTATCATGATGATGAAAAAAGAAGCTCTCCGCCATTCAAAAGATATGTTTATGATGCTTTGAGGCTGAAAGGAGCAAAATTTGTCTTTTCCATATCAAAAAGCAAAAACAGCGCAATAAAAGAGTCTGGCTTTGTTTTTAATGATTTAAATGGGCTGAAGCAAAAAGAAAAAGAGCATTTCTTTAATATGCTGAAAAATGAAAACATCAAAAAAATTATAACAAATAATAAAATAAGCAAGGAAATCAAAATTGCTTATGTAAGCGCAGCGAACTCCTTGAGCAATCTTGCTGTTGAAGAGAAAGATAATCATGGCTTATTTGCCGGCTTGCCCTGGTTTTTCCAGTTTTGGCCGAGGGATGCGCTGATTTCACTAAAATCATTATCAAAAATAAGCAAAAGCCTTGCTGAAAAAATATTATTAAATTATTTGGAAATGATAAATAATGATGGAAGACTGCCGAATCTTATCGGGCAGCATAACTCCAAGTCGCTGGAAAGCGCTGATGCTGTCGGCTGGCTCTTTTTGAGATGCAGCCATTTAGTGGATAAAATAAGCAAAGACAAGGAAACTATAAATTCAATTAAGAAATCAATGTATTGGATTAAGCAGAGCAAACTTGCAAGTGCAAAAAATATAAGGGATTACATCAAAAGATGCAATTCGACCATAAGCAAAAAGGAAAATGAATATTACAAATTGCTTTACAAGGTTGAAAATTCCCTTGATAGGTCAATAAGCGGCTTGATGAAATTCCACGCAAAAGATAGTTTTGACTTTAATGAAGCAAAAGAAACCTGGATGGACACTGATTTTGGCGGGGATGGCAGAAGAGGCATAAGGGTTGAGGTTCAGGCATTAAGGCTGAAAATGTACAAATTGGGGTTTGAACTGGCGCAAAACCATAAATACAAAGTTCTTGAAAATACTTTAAAAATCAAATTAAAGCAGAAATTCTGGAATGGAAATATTCTTGCTGACGGATTTGATGACTGGACAATAAGGCCGAATGTGTTTATAGCAGCTTATGCTTATCCTGAATTGCTGTCGCAAAAAGAATGGGAAGCTTGCTTTGAAAATGCCTTGAAAGGTTTATGGTTAGATTGGGGTGGCATAGCAACAATAGATAAAAATAATAAATTGTTTGCTGAAATGCATACAGGAGAAAATAATGAAAGCTATCACAGAGGCGATTCATGGTTTTGGATAAATAATTTGGCTGCATTGGAATTATTTAAAATCAATAAAGAAAAATTCAAAAATCAAATCCAAAAAATAATTTCAGCAAGCACAGAAGAAATCTTATGGCATGGCTGTATCGGATGCGCTTCAGAACTAAGCTCTGCGAGAGAATTATCGCCGCAAGGATGCTTCAATCAGGCATGGAGTGATGCGATGTATATGGAGTTAATAGATGAAATATTTAAATGAATTGCGAAGCCATCGAAAATGCTTGCATTTTCGGAGTTCCAAAAATCTTTGATTTTTGTGAACAATTCCAAGTTTGCGGTAGCAAACTGAATTTTTCATCAATGTTTTTGGCTCATCAAAAATCTCCGATTTTTGAGTGTGCTCGGAAATGCGAAGCATGCCGACATGCCCAAAAAGATTGGGGGTGATGCGATGTTTGTGGAGATAGTGGATGAGATTAATAATAATTAAATATCTATTTTATTTAATAATGCATAAAATTCAGACAGCACGTCACTGCTTAGGTATAGCTTATTGTTTATCAGCAGATTTAGTATATCAATCGCTTCTTTCTTGTTCTTGATTATCTTTTTCTTTAGAGCCAACAATATAACATATAGCGTACCATGGCACTTCAGCCCTAGCGTATTGCCAATGAAAGACACTTTTTTATCATCAATTATTAAGGGCTGCTTAAGCTTTAAAGCTAGACTTATTGAACTTGCTTCTCCTACGCCTAAGATTTTAGTTATCTTATCGGATTTATGAACTTCAATCCATTTGTCACTTTCAACTATCTTTTTGATTGCTATTGACTCTGGATAAGTGGGCTTTGAGATGATTTCTCTGTAAACCTGCTCGGTAATTGAAATTCTGCCGAATATCTTGCGCAAAAGTTCGAGCTTTCCTATTTTAGCCAATGATATGATTGGCGAAGAATTAATGACTACCACTTTAACCGAAAACTGCTTTGAAGTCGCGCCTTAAATCATCTTTTGTATAATTTATGGGTATGCGGCGCTGGGCAGCCTCTTCCATAAAGTCTGATATTTGCAGTTTGGCTAATTCTGCAGCTTTGCCAAGGCTTACTCTTCTTGCAGCATACTCGTTCAAAGCATAATCTAATCTCTTCTGCTGTATAGCAGATACCAGCAGTTTCCTAATCATGCTTGATTTGTCTGTCTGCTCATGCTTTGCAAAAAATTCTATATCCTTCTTAATTTCGTCTGGCACTCTTGCTACTACTCCTTCTGGCATGTTATCACCTTTGTTTACAGGAAGTAGGTTTGTAAACTTATATATAAATGTTTTGGTTTTTGTACGATTGTCGAGAGTAATCAAAACATTTATATACCTATAGCTATCTATAGATTGACCTATAGGTGATTAAAGTGAAACTGACAAGCATCCAATTATACGAGGAAACTAAGAAAAAGCTGGAAAGGAAAAAAAGCCACCCCAGAGAAAGCTACGATTCTGTGGTAAACAGGATTCTGGAGGATGAAGAGATACCTTCAATGGAAGAGATATTCAGACAAGCTGATAAAATAAAAGAACAGAAAAAGTATACAACCAAGGAGCTGCTAGATATGATTCATGCAAGGCGAGGAAAAATATGATGCCTTTTGTAGACTCGGCCGTATTAATAAAAGCATTCACGGAAAACCCAGATAAGCACAAATGCAGAGAGATAGTGCATGAAAAATTTGTAACAAACACCCTATGCTTAGTTGAAGCCCATCATTTTATATCTTTAATTAGCAAAAACAAAACTCATGCTGCAATGAGCATTAAATCCTTGTTTAAGAGCGATTGCGTGGTTGTCGATTTAGACAAAAACTTATTGTTTGAATCCTTTAAAAGAACTGAGAAATACAAACTAGATACATTCGATTTGATTAATTATGTTACAGCTTTGCTTGATAATTGTGATGAATTTATTTCTTACGACAAGGATTTTGATGATTTGGAGATAAAGAGAACAGAGCCTTGATAATGAAATGTGTATGGGAAATAATTAATGAATTAGCACTAACCAAAACTGATAAATGACGGATCCTACCAATTTACCTTCAATTCGAATTGAGGTTTTAAATATATTTATATAATAGATTCAATAATTAATAACATATGCGACAAAAATATTATTTAATTTTTGTAATTATTGCAATGATTGGTATAGTTTTAATTAGCGGCTGCGTCCAGCAAATAGAAAAAGAACCAGGTGGAGAAGAGTTATGTGAAGAAGGGTATATTTTTTCTCAAAAAGAATGTAATTGTGTTTCAGACTCTTTTAGTTGTGAAGGATTGAATAAGGAATCTTGTGAAAAAAATCCAAAATGTTTCTCTTTTAGTAGAGGTGGAACATGCAGTTGCCCAGCTTGTGAAATCTATTTAGAGCATCAATGTTTGCCAAAATTAACTATACCTTTTGAAAAAACACCACAAGAACTTTGCGAAATTGGTGGCGGTGCATGGAAGGAATTCCCTAATGATGGTAAATTCTGCCATGATGAATGCAGCAAGCCTGAAAATGTTATTTGCACAAGATTTATGTCAATGGGCTGCGATTGTGGACAGGATAAGTGCTGGGATGGAACTTCTTGTGCGCCAGAAACAAAAAGCGGCACAAAGGATTTGTCAGAATATTGCAGAACAGAATTTGAAGCTACTGGAAAATGCCCGGAAGACAAATGTGAAATTGGGTGCGGTACAGGCGGCGCATTGGATATAGGCGGATGTCCAGTAGGGTGCAACCCAAAGCCATGCAGCGCATTTGAAGCGGAAAAATGCCCTTTGGAAAACTGCCAGATTATGGAAAACTGCAAAGGAGAAAAAGTCTGTTATTTCAAATTTGCACCAAAGCCGCCAAAATGCGGTGAAGAGGGCTATTACGGCCAGGATGTGCCATGCTGCGAGGGATTAAGGAAAAAATGCGACAGTTCAAAAAGCTTTTTTCCCATATGCAGCCCATGAGGATTATTAGCCCCTATTGTAAAATTTTGCGACTGGAAATAAAATGAACCGGAAAGAATTTTTAAAACCGACAAAATGGAAGATTATTCTTACTTTGGTTATTCTTGTAATTCCCGTCCGCAAACAAACCATTTATTGCATTATTGGACCATGTTACCCACAAATTTACACAGTTTTCTCTATTATTGACTCCTTTTTTAAATTAGTTTTTTCCAAGATTCCAAAGTTATTACTATGGCGTGCGTTAGAAACAAGCTCTGTTTATTATAACATCACATCAATAATATCTCTCCTAATGTCAATTTTTACAGTATACCTTGTATCTTCCCTGATAATATTATTTTATCTTAAAATAAAACATCGTAATATCAGATAAAAACGAACATTAAAGAATTTTTCAGGCCAACAATTGGGAAGACTATTACATCTTTGATCATATTTGCACTTTCTATTACAAGAATAAGATGCATTGGCGGCGATGTATGTGGTTATTTTTCATATATTGGCATTGATACATGGTCACTTATCAATAAATATTTATTCTTCGTACCATACTCATTTTATTTGATTATTTTACTAATTGTAGCTTACATTATTTCTTGTTTTGTATTGTTTGCAATAAATAGAATAAAACAAAAATTATTTAAACAACCTATCCGATTGTAATACTCAAATTGAAAAAAAGGTGTTTAGGTAAATTTGTAATAACAATTTTCATTACTGTTCTGGCTAGCTCTTTGATTTATGCTCAAACCTCAAAACTGAATAAATTTGAGGTAGATTCTCAAGGAACTTTGATAAATGGGCTGGTATCCTACTGGAAACTTGATGAAACATCTGGAACCAGGTTTGATTCATTCGGCACTAATCACCTTACAAGCAATAATAACATTATCAGTCTTATAGGAAAAAAAGGAAACGCAACCAATTTTGCGGCGAAAACGGATAGATTAGAGCAACAATATCTACATGTCCAAAGTTTCAGTCTGGACTTTGGTGACCAAGACTTCACAATTGCAGGCTGGGTATATATTGGCGGAGGCTCGAAAAGCAACTCCATGGCAATACTCTCCAAAGCCGATTCTTCAACCAGCAGGCAATTTCTCCTAGAATACAATAAGAATGTGGATAGATTTAGGTTTAATGTGAACGCCGGTTCTGGCTGGATTGGTGTTAATGCCGATAACCTTGGCTCGCCTTCTGTGGCAGACGTTTGGTATTATATTGTAGCGTGGCACGACAGCGTAAATAACCAGATAGGGATACAAGTAAACAATGAGAATTCAAACACCGCATCACATTCTACTGGCATGATAACTACTCCTTCTAAACTGATTGTGGGGACATTTATTGATGTTCCCGGATATGCTTGGAATGGGGCCATTGATGAGCTTGGCTTTTGGAAAAGAGTTCTGACATCGCAGGAAAAATCTGACCTCTACAATAATAGAAAAGGAAATACCGTCACTCGGCAAAAATACATAATCTCCGGGAGAGTGTTCATAGATTATAATGGAAATGGCATTATAGACGGAAATGACAAAGGAATTCCTCTTGAGACAGTTTACTTGCAAAGTCCTGACGGCGCGGTAACGCATAGCACTATACAACCTAACCACATCGACGGCGGATATGCTTTCGGAGGATTGGATCTAGGCACGTACAGAATAACGTATAAAATTCCGTCCGGCTACAGGGCGACAACAGAAACATCGGTTGTAAGAAGTATAACTAATTCTGATGTTGTGCAACATTTCGGAGTTCAGCAAATCATCACCGATCAATGCGCCGGCATTGTCTGCAACATGCCGCCATCCTCATATTGTAACGGAAATTATGCCATTACTTACAGTTCAAACGGCACATGTAGCGCAGGCACATGCACATACTCTACAACATCGACTTATTGCCCAAACGTTTGCAAAGATGGCACTTGCATAGATACTCAAGCTCCTGCACTCATAACTTCCTGCGGTGAAATTAAAAGGAGTGGCAACTATGTTTTAGGTAGCAATTTAGCTTCCTCAGGTGATACTTGCCTAAATATCCATGACGTTAATGACGTGCATGTTGATTGTCGTGGCTATTCTATAAAAAGCCATAGCCTTTCTATACCAGATTTTGTTAAAGGCTCAGTCTCAGCTGTTAAATTTACTAATGTAAGGAATTTCTCGCTGAGTTCATGTATGCTCACAGGAACTGGCACCTACACCATTCCGTTGCATATTGCCAAAAGCATAAGAGGAGTAATTAAAAATAACATCATTGGAAATAATAATGTGAGGGTCGATTCTAGTTCTTATTTACACCTTATTGAAAATACCTTTAAGGCAGATTACTACCAGATTTACTCGTCGTATATTACAATAGAAAAAAATGTTTTCAATCCAGTAGAGCCCATTAACACTAGCGGAATGATTAGTTCTCTTTACGGAACGAACAACAAAATAATTAATAATGATATTGATGGGAAATCTGATGGGATTTTCAATAGCGAGTTGTATAAAAACATTGGTGCTGATGATGGAATAATTATACAAGACGAGAGCAATGACCTTATTCAGGATAATCGTATCAAAAACAATTGGGACTGTGGAATAGAGACTGCTGGTTTGGTTACAGATACGCAATTTGTAAAAAACACAATAACCAATTCAGGAGTATGTGGCGTAGGTGGCTGGTACTGGAATAGCTGGAAGGGGAATAAAGTGATAGGAAATATCGTTGATTATACCCCCCAACTTTTTGCAATCTATAGGTCATATGGACTAAGACCTGGTGGCAGCGATACCCCAAAAGACACATATGTCTACTTTCAAGATAATGTTTTCGACAATAATAAATTTATAAATCCTCGTATAGCCCCAGCTTATTCCGCCAATTTTAACTTCAGAGACTTTGGGGCATTATCTGCTCTGCCCGGGGAACTACCTGTCACTCCAGACAAGGTTATTATCGGCAACAACAAATTTATGAATAACGATTTTAGCACACTTCTTTTACCGCCATACTTTATACCGCAAAGTATGATTGTAGATGGTGGAGGAAATATTTGTTCTCTGTCATCAGAGCCTACATACCCGCTTAAGTGTGGCAAAGCGATTACCCCATCCATCCAAGTAGTCTCACCAAATGGCGGAGAAGTATGGCGACTGGGCTCGAGGCAAACGCTGAGATGGAATATACCATTAAGTATGATAATTGATAAGAATTATGGTTATATACTTTCTCTTGTTGAAGGTGTTGAAGGTCCAACACAAGGAGTTATATATGCCCAGAAATTTAACAAAAATTTTCCACCATCATCAGAGATAGAATGGATAGTCAATAGCGTGAGCACGCCAAATGGAGAATTGCCAATTTCTCCTGGCACCTACAAGGTGATGATAACGGTTTATGATCTTTATGATAACTGTCCACTTTGTAGGTCCGGCACATCGGATATTGGTGACACCAAACTTTATCCTATAATTGCCCAAGATTTCAGCGACTCTCCTTTTACTATATCACCTGAGGAGTTTCCTTCCTACACTTTTGCATTAAAGCTTTATAAAGGTTGGAACTTGTTTTCAGCACCTGTTGGAAGCGTGCCTATTTCAAGCGACTTTCAGAAAAATATAGATATAGATTTTGTTCAATATAAGTCCGACTGCAAATACAAAAGCAGCTTGTGGGTGTTTTCAAATTCATTGAAAAGATATGAGAAGTCATTTGGATTCTATCCATATGGGCAGGCTTACTGGATTAAAGTTGAAAATGATTGCATTGTAAATGTGGAAGGTAACGGAAAAATAAGCTCTGATTCCTTGTTCAGCAATGGCCTTAAGCTTTACAAAGGCTGGAATATAATAGGAGGTTTAGATGAAACTGTGCATATAGATAAAGTAAGGAACAATTGTGATATAGTAAAAGGACTATATTACTACAATCCAAAAGGTAACATTTATGAGCAATCTGTTTTTATGGATTCCGGCAGAGGCTACATTATAGGCGTAAGAAATGATTGCACTCTGAAATTTGCTGAAGAATCTGATAGTGATGCACCTCCTACAATTCCTGATATTGACTTTACTAGTAATGCTGTGAGAATAAGATAAAAATGCAACCAAATATTTATCCAAGTAGGCAAGCATTTGCAGGGTATCATGCAAATTACGGAATGATGCCTTATGCAGGCAGAACCACAGAAGTTCAAATTAAACCGCACCATCATAATTACACATTTCTTATTATTATACTAGTTTTGGCGGTCATAATCACAGTGATTTTTTTCAGTTTTGGCAATATAGGCAAATTTGGAAGCAATGCAGGTGAAGATGTCCCGCCTCCTCTGCCTGAGTTTGGAGAAGAGCAACCAAGCACAGGCTCTGCATCAAGCGATGCACCTCCTGCTTTGCCAGATGTGGGTTTTGACTGATTTAAAATTGGTTATAAAACAAAGTTTGTAGAGATGTGATGTTTGTGGAAATGGTGGATGAGATTTTTAGGTAAACTATTTCTTCCTCCATGCTTTCAATGTGGCTCTCTTCCCAAATAAATCAAAAGAAATGTAAGTTGATAGTGCCTTAAAATTAAATTAGTTTGAAATGCCCTTAAACAAAGCATCTGGATTTTTAATATACAGCTCAACTGATTTTTGCGGGCCTAGTGCTGCTATGCGCTGGCTAAGTAGGTTAGTGCCTTTGAATATGTTATCACGCTCGTATTCTGCAAATCTTCTTGTAAGTTCTTGCTGAGTTATGCCAAAATTTTTGCCGTATCTTTGCAACCATACTATGGATAAAGCATGTACAAACTTTTCTTCACGAGCAAGCATTCTGCCCATATGGGCAAAAGCTTCATCCAAAGACATCTTAGAGTTTTCTAAGGTTTTTTTCGCATTGTCTAGGCTATAAGGAGTTATAAGTCGATGCAAAAATTCTATGGGAGGAGCCTCGACAAGTTGTAGAGTGTCTGCTAAGGTGTTATAAAAAATTGGTCCGCTCTCTTGTGGCTCCACTAGAATGCCTTTATCAGTTTCAGTGAGCTTTACATTAGTAAGCACATGACCAATGAATGGGGGAGGGGGTAATTTGGCAACAAAATTTTTCCCATTGATGGTAAAAGTATATTCGACTGATCTGCCAGACCTATAACCTGCAACTAAGTAAAACACCATATTACGGCTTCCTGAAAGTCTGACATCAGAACTTCTTGAAGGAACCTGAAATTCAACATTTTGTCTGCTAATATATGGGCTATTCAAAAATCTAATAACATCGTCTATTGATGCCCGCGCTTCCCTTATAAGATTTTGAGCATAATCAGCATCGGGCTCGAATCTGGCTGTAGTCTCATTATAAGCACGCCAAGCTATTGGTTTTCTGCCTCTAAGGGAGGGATATTGTTGTTGCAGAATTTGGATATGGGAGTCTAACTCTTTTTGTGTTATTGGTTCGTCCAACGAAATTTTTAGTAAAGTCTCAAAAGGCAGTGCCTGAAGATTAAGGGGGGCTGTTCTTTGAAAAGATTGCTTCCTATCGGATTGTGCATCTACAACATTAGGATACATTAAAGTAGGTAAGGCTGGAACTAACTTCAAAAATTCCCTTCTTGTTACCTCTTCTCTTAACCTAGTTTCTAAACCCATTTCAACCCTTCAACCCAACCACAAACAAAGCTTGGCTCCAAGCTAATGGCGTGTTTTCGTTATGCTCATTGCTGTTTGCATAATAAAGCTCTGGAAGTTCGCCTTTTTCATTCATTGCTTCCATTGTTTTTCTCATATAAAAAGCATATCTATCAGGCTTATTTAATTGCTTGTGAATAATTGCAAGCCATGGCAATCCTTTTGTCCATTGAGCTTCTCCGTTCCTGTAGCAATACTTGTCTCCAATATACCTTGTAACCCCCTTCTCCCTTACTAATTTTTCCTCTATATTTTTTAATATGGTATTTCTTTGCTCTTCATTCACAACATTGTAAGGATAAATCAAAGACAGCAAAGCCATATCAACCTCTTTTGTTTCTGATTCCCGAGGCAGTAATTCGTTTAAAGCAGTTTCCCCTTTTTTTATTAAATCTTCCGGAACATCAACAATCTTTTTAATTTTCTTTAACCCACCAACACAAGCGCCTATTGAAGAAGCGTGCACTTCTTCGTTTTCCTCCCACATGCCATTATCTTTGTCCTGCCAATACTCAATGCTTTGCAGGTAATGCACTAATTTTTGCAGAATTCTTAAATCATTTTCACTTCTTACTATCCTGATTCCTTTCTGCTCCAAATCGCCAACCTTAAACAATAATGCTCCAATCGCATCATTCTGCTTGTTGCCCCATTGCTCCCAGATTTCCTCCATTGTTATAGGGTCATATCTTGCATGAATGTATTGATGAGCATGCTTTGGCTTTTCCTTTATTGCCCAGTCTATTTTGTATTCATGCTTTAGAAGAATATCAAACAAAGCCCTTAATGTTTTTTTAACATCGCCATATTTCTGTGCAGCCTCCAAGCCGATTGCAGCATAAACATTATCTCTAATCCAAGCAAGATTATAGCCGGTTTTGGCAGTCATTCTGCTGGCTGCAAAAAGCCCTGTTGGATACTGCATTTGTTTTAGGATTTGAAGCGATTGGTTGAGCATTTTAATACATTCCTCTAGCTTTCAAATATAATGCTTCTACATTAGTTTTTAGACCCCTTTCTGTTTGCGGGACTTCGCCAGGTTTTGTCTCAAATGCCTCTGGAAATATGAGGGCATTATATTTTGGACGTTCGCCATATCTTTGAGGTATTCCCAAAAGAACTGCTGAAGAATTCATAATTTCATTAGAAAGCTTGGTATTTAGATGCTCTTCAATCATGTCTCTTAGACTTAGTCTGCCTTGTTCTGACCCTGTAAAATTTTTGATGCCTTTAACAGTCTCCTCACGGGATTTATTTTCAAATAATGAGTAATCACTTAAAATTGAAGCAACTTCTTCACGGGCTTTGGGATTATTGAAATTCTGATAATATT
>CAYIKX010000008.1:0-16425 GCA_964364025.1 uncultured Methanosarcinales archaeon | reverse complement strand
TATTTTAGTGCCGTCGAAGATGGTACATTTTTTGGTCAAGCTTTTTGCGCAAAGCAAAAAGGTTGTCGGTGAGTTGCGTGCGAGAACGCTCGCAAGCTCGCGTTCAAATTCAACTGACGAAACAGTTGTTTTACTTTACTTTCTCTAAAATATTTTTAATTGCATCGTCAACTGACATTCCTTTCCTTTCTGCCTCAAAGTTCAGTATTATGCGATGCCTCAATACAGGGTAAGCAAGCAGATTTAAGTCTTCATTGCTCACATGATTCCTGCCTTGTATCAATGCTCTTGCTTTTGACGCAAGTATCATTGCAATTGAAGCTCTTGGAGAAGCCCCATATTGTATAATTTCTTTGTTAGCCCTTGTTGCAAGGACTATCTTAACAGCCCTCTGCTTGATATCATTTGCTATAGGCACCTGCCTTGTCAATTGCTGCAGGGTTAAAAGATGATTTTTGTTCAGCATGACTTTCAGCTTTTGCTCTTTTGCTTCAGCCGCATACCTGTCAACAATTTGCAGCTCCTCCTCATATGTCGGATATGCTACCTTTATCTTGAGCAAAAATCTGTCAGCCTGCGCTTCTGGCAAGGGATATGTCCCTTCCTGCTCAATTGGATTTTGAGTTGCAAGCACGAAAAATGGAAGATCGAGCTTGAAAGTATTTGTGCCAACTGTCACTTGCTTTTCCTGCATAGCCTCCAGCAAAGCTGACTGGGTTTTTGGCGTTGCCCTGTTGATTTCGTCTGCAAGCACAACATTCGCAAAAACAGGCCCTGGCTGGAACTTAAACTGGCGCTTGCCAGAAACTTCTTCTATGATATAGGTGCCTGTGATGTCGCTTGGCATCAAATCAGGCGTATTTTGTATCCTGCTGAATTTCAAGTCCATCAGCTCTGCAAGGGTTCTTACTGTCAAAGTCTTTGCAAGCCCGGGATAGCCCTCAATCAAGGCATTGCCATCGCACAAAATTGCTGTAAGAATCTGCTCTACAACTGCCTGCTGGCCAACAATGACCTTGCCCACTTCTCTTTGAAGCTCGTCAAAAACCTGCTTGTAATTTTTCGTCAAGACCAACTTTATCACCTCCAACTGCAAAGTCAGTTGACACCTTGCGGAACAGTGAAATGCGAGGTTCGCAAGAACCTTGCTCACCATCTCACAGTTCCGAGTGCTCACTTTGTTCGCAATATTTTTTAATTTTCAATATTCTTTTTATTTGCGTTTTTATTTTTATTGATTATTTTATATTGTTATTTTTAATTTTATTTAACTAACAGGTATTTCTACCTTAATTTTATCAAATTCAACATAATAATTATCTTTATGCGTTTTTTTATCTTCTGTTTTTTCTATAACACCTAACTCCAAAAGCAAATTTACATCATCATAAACATTTTTGTATGGTCTATCGAGTTGCTTAGCAAGCTCGTAAATTGATATAAATTTTTTATGCCTCAAAGCCTTTATTATATCCAATCTTTTCTTGCTAAATAAATTTCTGTATTCGTCTTCACTTAAAGATAAAGTATCAATTGACTTTTTTAGTTTTCCTTCTTCAAGTTTCTTGAATTCTTTTTTGGATTTATTAAAAAACCTATCTAAGTCTTCAATTACAACATTTATTTTTTTAATCTTTATTTTTTCCATTTTTCAATCTTAATTTTGTTTATATTTTTGATTATGTTTGATTTGAAAGTATCTTTCCGAATTCTTCGAATCTTTTATACTGGTCTGATTTAAACTTGAGGCAATCATCTCTGAAAGTTTCGTCTTTAATTTTATCACAGACTAAATAATCTGGCTTATCTACTGCATAATTAAAGTAACAGGCGTCTCTGACATACTCATCTTCTACATCTGTGCACACTGGAACGTATTCTTTTTTTCCACTATCCTCCCCAATATGTTGCTTCTCTATGATTACTTTTGCATAACATCTTCCTTTATTTACTTTATCTTTTACATTATCGCATAAGGTAGCATCTCTTTTTAATGTTGCAACAACAGTAAAACAAACATCTTTCTCATTGCCTTCTTTAACTTTCTCGCAGGAAAAGTCTTGATTTTCCCTGATAGCGTCGAAATAGCAACTATCTTTAAAAAAAATGTTCTGTATTTTACTACAAACCAATATATCGGGCTGCCCTGTGCGAAAAGCTGGAAGAGTTCCTTGATTGCTAATAACATAGCAGTTATCTTTCATACTATTAGCATTGCCGATTATTTTATCACAAACATTAGGGTCTTGTTTTCTAAAAGCATATTCATTGTAACAATAATTTTTATCGTTTTGAGCGTCAATTTTTTCACAGATGTAAAAATTATCTGTGCTATATGCGAATGTATAATAGCATCGATTTCTTTCCTTTTCTATTTGGATTTTTTCACAAACAGATAAATCATTTTTTGCTATGCCTACATCAATAATACAATTAGCATATGAATCTGATCCTTTGTCCTTAATTTTTTCGCAAATAGAAATATCCTTCTGTGTGGTAGCAGACTTAAAATAGCAGAAATCCTTGCCCCGTCCGTCTTCAAGACCATCGCATAAGGAAACTGGTACTTCTTCCATAAAATGTATTAAAATATTATAACACCCGCTCTTAATTTCAGAACTTTGGATGTTTTTGCATATGGAAATATCTTTTTTTTCTATGGCTATTTCCGAATAGCATCCATCTTTAAAAATATCAATTTTTATATCTTTACAAATAGAAGCATCTTTTTTCGATTTTGCACTTTCAATTACTTCCAAGTAACATGAATATTGCAGTTTTTGGTCTTTTTGGTTGTTGCATAAAGAAACAGATTTTTTTTGAGCTGTATTTGAGCAGCCTAGAATGATTGATAAAGAAAAAATAACCATTAAATTTATGATTTTTTGTTTCATGTTAAGCAATAAGTTTTTAGTATTATTTATTTTGTTTTTATTGTTTATATTTTTCATTATTTATTTTTACCCTTCAGCCAATTTTTTGAAATAATTCTTTACCAGCTCCTGCTGCTCCTGTGGGATATTTTCCTCATAAGCGACTGTTTCCTTTACAATAAGCTCTTTTGGGAAGACAGTCTCAAATTTTTGCTGATTGGAATCACCCTCTTCCCTGACGTTTATTTTAAAGTCAATAGGCTTTATTCTGATATTTAATTCCTTATCTCCTAGCTTTGCAACATCCTCTTTTCCATAAATGTCCTCGCTTGTGTTCAGCTTTGTCGCTACAAAATTGCCGACACCCTTCAAATTTTTTGTTTCAAATATATCCGGAACTTTATGCTTTGCAAACTCCAAAAGCTTAAGGTTTAATGTTGTGGCAAATATTATTATAAAAGAGAGCAGCATTACTGCAAATATCTTGTAAGACAAAGTTCTTGGATTGATAAACATTGACAATCCCACATTTTTCATCTCGCTTGTGACTTCATATTCAAGCTCATCAACAATTGGGTTTGACATGCCTATGTTGTCTGCCGCAGTCCTTAATTTTTCCCTTAAAGGGGCATATTTGCTTTCTACAATAAGGGGCTTGGAGGATTTAAAGCTGATGTAGGAATAGAATCCAAGATAAAGCAATGCAGGTATTAAGGCATACAACGGCCTAAAATCAAAAACCGACAATATCAGATAAAAAACCAGGAAAACCAAAGTGGTGTTTACAACATTCTCAAATAAGATGATTTCGTTCAAAGTCCGGTTTATTTCCCTTACCACATCTTGAAATTGTTTCATTAGCAGCTTCCCTCCTCTGCATCAGGCTTAGTTTTGGCACACTCGTACTTGTCCTTGTAAGGCTTGAACTTTACCACATCAGCCAATGCATTATTCAAGTCAGCTGTTTTTCTTGCCAAATCCGTCAATGCATTTGATAACTGAACCTGGGTTTGTTCTAGCTTTGCTGTTGTGCTTGCCAAATTTGTCTTTGTGCTCGATAATTCCACCTCAAGCTTTTTCTTATCGGTGTCAAGCTGGTCCCTTTCTCCCTTTACATCAACAAACTTTTTGCTTAAGTCTTCTTCCTTTTGCTGTTTCAACTGAAGCTGAACGCTTGTCTCATTGAGCTGGCCTCTTTTTGATTCAAGGTCCTTGGTTACTTTTTCCAGATCCTTTAATTGATTTTGATAAGTTTTTGAAAGATTCTTGAAACTAGTCTGATAATAGACTGTGAAGCCGCTGAATACGAGAATAGCTGCAATTATCAAAAGAAGCAGCCCTAAATTCACATCTTTTTTCATGAATGCCATTTTTAATTAGCTTCTTTTTTATTTATTATTGGTTTTTAATATTTTTAACCTATTTTTGCATATTTTCCCTGTATCTTCTTACAGCTATCTCAGCCAAAAAGAGGAGCATTGCAATAATGGCAAACGGCCATCGGTAATCTGTCGAATCAATTTTTATTCTTTTCGATTTTGCCTTGATAAAGTCTATAATCCCATTTATGTCAGAAGGGTCAAAAATCTTGCCTCCTGTCTTCTCGACCAAAGCTGTAAACTCAGGGTTAATGCCCAGGTTTGCATATTCATCATTATAATTGACGGCGAATGTGGCTCCTAAGACTTCCTTGTAGCCTAAATCTTTTGGCGTATACAAAGACGAGTATAAGTTTGTATCTATTTTTGCAAAAGCAAGCCCTTCGCTTTGAGGCATTTCTTTTGTTATTACATTCACGCTTGTCGGCTTGCTCAATACAGTATCTCTGACAGTGACATCATATGATTTTTTCCTACCCAAGTCGCCTATAGCCCAGTTTATGCTTCTTGTCAATAACTTTGAATTTTCCTTGTTAAGCAAATCCCCTGCCCATTTCAGGCCGTCGTCTGTTGTCAGGGTTACAACCCTTCCCAAGCCGAAGCGCCATACAACAAGTATCGGAATGTTTTTATGGGTTGTAACAAGCAATCTTGCAGCAGGCTTTGGGACTGCATAATTGTAACCTGAAACAGTTGCCGACATATCGTCCATTGCAAGTGTTATGAAATGAGTTGTGTCAATAGGCACAAGCGTGTTGTAGAATTCCTCGCCTTTTGTCTCGTCCTTGTCTGCAAACTGGACCTTTAATCTGTTAGAGGCGTCTGTTTTATAGTATATTCCCTCTCCTAAGGCAGCCATATTAGCCAAAAACTGGTTGTTTTCTGTTGAAAGCTCATCGGTGTCAGTGCCAACTCCAACAGTAAATACCTTAACCCCCTTTGCGTTGACTGTTCTTACAATATCCAAAGTATCCTCCCTTAATTTGCTGTATGTTGTTTTGCCGTCGCTGATGAATATGATATTTTTGCTTCCTCCAACCTTGCCCAGCATTTGAAAGCCGCCTTGAATTCCAACATCAAAACACGACTGCCCGTCAAACTTTACTGTTGAAATCGCCTTTCTCAACAGCTCTTTATTTTCTTTTAATGGCTTAATGCCTATGGGGGCATCATTTACACTTGGAGTATGAGATTGGCAGGGAGCGCCGCCAAAAAAAGAAACCCCGACATTATTTTTTTCGCTTAAGCTGTCTAAGACGCTTAAAGCAAGCGCTTTCTCGACTGCTATATAATCCTCAGTTCCCTGCGACCTGTCAATTACAAGCACAATGTTTATGTCGCTTTTATTCTGCTCCTCGCTTGCGCCGATTTTTATTGGCAGTAATGTTTCAAGCAAAGTGCCTTTGTAGCTGCCCCTGTCAAAAGAATTTTCCCCTCCTATGAGTATCAAGCCGTTGCCGTCTGAAACGTAATCGCTTAGCATATCAATGTACGGATTGATTTTTGATGCTCTCATATCATTAAATACAACTGCCATATAATTGGACAAATCCGATGGCAATGAATTTTTTAAATCAACTTCGTAAATCTTGTTAAGCTCTACTGCCAATGGAGAATTCTTATCTGTAACATAAAGTATCTTTGGCCTTGGCACAATTTTTATGCTCTTATAGAAAATATTATTATTTGGAAAATAATCGTCCTTTCCAACGTCAAGAAGCTTTGCAGTAATCTTGTGGTATTCGCCTTCAGAAAATTTCCTTGGAAATGCAAATGATTTTGAGGAATAACCTTGTTCCTCGAATATCAAGCTTGCGTCATCAGCTGTTACCTGCAAAGTGTAGGGGATTTTGCTTCCAACAACTGAAACCTTTACAACAAAATCCCCTTCAGTATCCTTTATCAGCTCAACAGGGCCTTCAATTACAACACCAGCGTCATTTTTTATTGAATCCATTTTCAAGGTGCTGACTGAAGAATTTATGCCTGAAGCAAAAAGCATTATGTCCCCAAGCAATTTGCCTTCATTATTAACACCATCAGATACGACCATTACATTGTCGTCCCTTTCAATATTGTTCAATATGCCGTTTCCGATTGTTGAATGCTCGCCGTTTGCAATTGTCCTTATGTTGACAGGTATAACACCCTCTAATTTCCTGTAAAGCTCGTAGGCAATGTTCGGATTGTACAGGTTCATTGAGCTGGAGTTATCAACAAGAATGGTCAATCTTGGGTCGCCAGGCACTATTTTGCTTTCAAGCAGAAAAGGAGAAGCGATTGACAGCAGCAAAAAGATAAAAGCCAGGCTTCTTAAGGTTAACACTATCTTTCTGTCAGTTTTTTTGGATTTTAAATAAGCCTCAAGTTCCAGCCTATTGTTAAATTTTATAAAAGTTTTTCTGGTAAACCAGAATAGAAACAAAAGAAAAGGAATGATGGCTAGCAGCACATAGGAATACCTAACACAATATTTGGAAATGCAATAAATTTTTGTATAATCGGGTATTATAAATGCCATTTTGTTGTTATTGTTATTATTTATAGCTATTATTTTATATATTTATTTTTTATATTGCTACCATCTTATTACCTCATAAGTCGCCTCTTATCTTTATGTAAATTAACTCGGTCAGCATAAATAAGAAGACTAAAGCAAGAATTGTCAGTTCAAGATTAAAATCATGCTCCTTGCTCTCCCTTTCAAGCAATTTTTCCCTTTCCTTCTGGCTTTCAACTTTTGACGGCAATCCTATATCTGATTCTTTTTCGTTAAGGAGATTGACTGCAAATTTCTTGTTATTAAATTCGTAAATGCCAACTTCATCCATCAAAAGCTTGGATGTTGCCAGGCTTGACGATGGAGTTTTGACTTTCTGCTCGTTTATTGTCACTATTTTTCCTGTTTTATGATTGAAGTCCTTTATATCTTCTGCTCCGACAACAAAATTTATTATGGAATTCCAGAATATTGGGTATGAAGGCAGTGTTTTGAAATCGCTTGCCTCGTCTAAAATACCGTAATAAACGATTTTTCCCTTTTTCTTCTCGCCATAAACAATCAATGGCGTTTTGTCGTCGGCAGATGCAAAAGTTATTGCTCCTTTTTTTGCCTCAGCCCCGAAGTAAGATGCTGCTGCGGTAAAGCATTTTTCCTTTTCAAACTGCTTTGTTACCTGATTGATTGTTTCAACACAAACCTTGGTCGGCTTATTTATTTTATTTTTTAATTCAACTATCGGCAGGTCTTTCATATTTATTTCCTTTAAGTCGTCCTGGGCAGATATAACCAGATTTCCGCCATTATTAACATACTCCCCTATATCTTCGAAAGTTCCTGGCACAATGCCCTCTCTTTTATTGACATTATTGATTTTATAGACTATAATTACATCGTGCTTGTACGGCTCTATTTTTTCTTTTTTTGTGTTTATTGTGAGAACAGGCGGATTTACAACATCTAAACCCACATCCTTGGCTGATTCAAGCGCCAGTTCCAGGTTGCTCGATTTTTCATTTGTTATAAGCAGAACAGAGTTCTTTATTTTTGGCGGAGTTGCAATATAAGCGGCATCATCCACTTCCAAATCATCTTTGGGCTCCAGCTCAACCTTCGAAATTCCGCCAGGCGTGTCAAAAATAAAATTTTCAATCGAGTTAGGAGCTATGCTTATCTTTGTTTGGGTTATGACTTTATTGTCTTTTACGAGTTTTATAGTTCTTTGCACTTGCTCCTTATTGAAGTTCTTGACGTAAACTTTTGTATTGTACTTAGCTACTTCAAGCTTTATAATGCCGACATTTTTCGCATCGTTTGAAACGTCAATGAAGTCGACTAATTTGTTTTCTGCCGAAAGAGTTGACTTTACAACTCCTATGTCAGGGCCTTCTGTAGAAAGAAAATCGCTGAAGACTATAGTCCTGCCCGGCTTGTCCCCTAAAATATCCTTGGCTAAGAGCAGTGCATCACCAAGATTTGTTGATGTTGCCCTCGGCTTTATTTTTGAAAGCACATCAAGAGCAATTTCATTATTTTCATTTTCCAGGACAATTAACGGCGCATTTTCAGCCATTATTATGCTGTTTCTGCCGCTCACGGCTTTTTTTGCCCCGCCTATGCCATTGTCAAATCTTGAAATTCCCTTTTCTTTTGCCTGCATAGAGGCGCTTACATCCAGTATTATTACGGAATTTTCCAATGTTACGTCATACTTTAGCTTGATAAAGGGAGCTGCTGCAATTAAGGACAAGCCTAAAATGGAAAACAGCTGAAGCAAGAAAAGCAAATTTGTCATTAATTTCTGAAAGAATGAATATTGCTTAGATCTTTTATCGTCTTTAATGATGAACATGAGGGAAGGTATAATCTTGTCCTGCGGCTTTGGCCTTCTTAAATAAAGGATAATAAACACTGTAACCCCTATCAAAGCCAAAAGCCCAATTGGCCTTGCGAATGGCAGCTCTACCATTATTTCTTCCTCTTTTTCATTATTAAGTTTATAATGTCCTTTGGATTGACAATATCTTTGACGACCAGAAGCGCGTCATTAAGTTCATACCAGTAAACTTCAGATTTAGCATCTATTTTTAAGTCTTTTCTCGCTTCCCGCGGCAAAGTTAGCTGCCCCTGCTTTGTTAGCTTTGCCTTGCCTATAAACTTCGGCTCCATGATATTAAAATTAATATTTTTAGTAAAAATAATGATAATCTTAGAATTATTAAAGTTAATATATATAAATGTTGCGGTTTTTGCTTTCAGATACGTAAAGGAAGTCATTTCTTCCAAAAATATCCTGAAAGTTTCTTAATTCTTCATAAGCCATTTTAATATCCTTCTTGTTATACAATTTAAATCTTTCTAATATCCTTTCAAGAAACAGAAAATTATAAATATAAGCGTTGTTTTTTATTTGATATGGATGATTTATCTTTTTTATTAACTAAACTTTTATCTACAACTTTAACTACTTCTACAACCACAATAACAGCGTAAGTTGCTCATTGTTTTCGATTCAATTTTCTTAAATTTTGATAAAATATATAAACAAAACAAAAATCAAAAACATAAAATGACACACATCAAAATAACACTGCCTGACGGAAGCGTAAAGGATTTTCCCAAAGGCACAACTTCAGCGGAAATTGCAAAAAACATAGGAAGAGGACTTGCAGAAGACGCCGTTGCTGTAAAAGTAAATGGAAATCTAAAGGATTTAGATGCTGCAATAACCGAGGATGCATCATTGCAAATTGTTACTTTAAGCGATAAAGAGGGGCTAGAAGCACTAAGGCATAGCATGGCGCATCTTCTTGCTGCTGCAGTCATGGAATTATGGCCTGATACAAAAAGAACAATCGGACCGGCGATAGAAAACGGATTTTATTATGATTTTGAGTTCTCAAATCAAATATCTGAGAAAGACCTGCCCAAGATAGAGGCAAAAATGAGAGAAATACTGCCTAAATGGGACAAATTCACAAGGTATGAGCTGACAGCATCTGAAGCAAAAGCCGAATATCCGAATAATCCATATAAACAGGAATTAATCGACGAATTTTCAAAAGGCGGAAAAAAGGTTTCATTCTATAAATCAGGCGCTTATGTTGATTTATGCAAAGGCGGGCATGTTTACAGCATGAAGAAAATCAAGCCTGATTCCTTTAGACTGACACATATTGCAGGAGCTTACTGGCGAGGCTCAGAAAAAAACCCTATGCTCACAAGAATTTATGCTGTAGCCTTTCCCACAAAAAAAGAGCTTGACGAATATCTGAAGCAGCAGGAAGAATTAGCCAAAAGAGACCACAAAAAATTAGGAAGAGAGCTTGAATTGTTTATGACGCATGAATTAGTAGGAAAAGGACTGCCTATATGGCTTCCTAAAGGAGAGATAATCAAGAGGGAAATTGAAAATTTTGCCATTGAAACTGAAAGAAAATCAGGCTACCTAAGAGTTTCAACTCCTATTCTCGGCAAGAAAGAACTCTACATAAAATCTGGCCATATCCCTTACTTCCAGGAATCAATGTTTCCAGAGATGGTTTTAGATGATGGCACTTACTATGTAAAAGCAATGAACTGCCCGCATCATCATCTGATTTATACCCACAAATCAAGAAGCTACAGGGATTTGCCGTTGAGGATTTCAGAATATGGATTATGCCACAGATACGAGCTGTCTGGAGTACTTGCAGGCCTGCTTAGAGTCAGGATGCTGTCAATGAACGATGCCCATATCTACTGCAGGAAAGACCAGATTGAGGAAGAGTTTGAGAACGTGCTAAAGCTTTGCGTGAATTATTACGAGGTATTTGGATTAGAAGACTATTATTTCAGGCTATCTTTATGGGATCCTGAAAACAAGGAGAAATTCATCAATGAGCCGGAAAACTGGGTTTATACTGAAGAAGTTTTGAGGCATGTCTTGAGGGAAAATAAAGTAAAATTTGTTGAGGCAAAAGGAGAAGCTGCCTTTTATGGCCCGAAAGTGGATATTCAATACAGGGCAGTAGCAGGAAGAGAAGAGACAATGTCAACAATACAGCTTGATTTTGCAGCTAAAAAGAAATTTGATTTGAAGTATGCTGATAAAGATAATAGGGAAAATAATGAGGTTTATGTAATCCATAGAGCTCCATTATCAACGCACGAAAGGTTTATTGCATTCCTGATTGAGAATTACGCAGGCAAATTCCCATTGTGGCTTAGCCCTGTGCAGATAAGGATTTTGACTGTTGCTGACAGGTTTAACGATTATGCAAATAAATTGAAGCAAAAATTTGACGGGCATAATTTGAGGGCTGAAGTTGATTCAAGGACAGAAAGCATAGGCAAGAAAGTTAGAGAGGCACAGCTAGAAAAAGTTCCATTGATTTTGACTGTAGGAGAAAAAGAAGAAAATAAACAAACTGTTGCAGTCAGGACTTTAGACGGGAAAGTGCTTTTTGATGTGAAAGCTGATGAATTATTGGAAAAAGTTATGGAAAATATTAGAGAGAAAAAGATTAAGGTTGAGATGTAAAAACAAAACCTTTATAAATAAGTATATACTTACTATTCTTATTAGTAAGTAAAAGGTGATAAAATTGACAATTGATATAATAAATGTATCTTCAAGAGGGCAGATTGTAATACCTGGAAGAATTAGGAAGAGCATGGGCATAAAAGAAGGCTCAAAGCTTGTTGCAATAGAAAGAAATGACGAGCTAGTTCTAAAGAAAGAAAGTGAGCTCTTAAAAAAACTGGAAAGCACCGATAGGAAAGAAGAAGCGGGGTGGCTTGCTCTTGCTGAGAAGTCACTGAAGGATATTTGGGACAATGAAAAAGATGATAAAATCTGGAGTAAATACATAGATGACTAAACAGAGAGACATTTTACTGGTCCCGTTTCCTTTTTCTGACCAAATCGGCAGGAAAGTAAGGCCTGTTTTGGTTTTATCTAATGATGATTATAATAAACTTGGAGAAGATTTAATTGTATGTGGGATAACTTCGAATTTAAAGCCAAACAAATACTCAATAATCATAGATGAAAAAAATTTGGAAAGTGGAAATTTATATCAAAATAGTGCTGTTAAAGTTGATAATTTGTTGAAAATCAGCAAAAACTTAATAATCAAAGATATAGGAATTTTAAACAAAGCTACGTTCCTAAAAGTTTTGAATATTCTAAAAGAAATTTTTTGAAGAAAGTTTTGGAAAAGAATTGTTTTAACAACAACAAAACTTTAAAATAGACTAAAAATACCTCATTTTAATATGGTCCTCGAAAACCTAAGCAATGCATTAAAAAACACTCTGCAGAAAATAGCAAAATCCCTTTTTGTAGACGAAAAACTGATTAATGAATTGATCAAAGACATTCAAAGGGCTTTGTTGCAAGCAGATGTTAATGTAAAGCTTGTTTTTGATTTAACTGAGAAGATCAAAGATAGAGCTTTAAATGAAGAAGCTCCAAAAGGACTGACAAAAAAAGAGCAAATTATCAATATTGTTTATGAAGAGCTTGTAAATTTTCTGGGAAAAGAGCAGCATAAAATAGAGATAAAGCAAAAGCCATTCAAGATAATGCTTGTTGGCTTGTTTGGCAGCGGAAAAACAACAACAGCTGGAAAGCTGGCAAAATTCTACACTAAAAGAGGATTTAAAGTTGCGCTAGTTGGCTTGGATATCCACAGGCCAGCTGCAATGGAGCAAATTGAGCAGGTAGGCAGGCATGCAAATGTCAGAGTTTTTTCTGACAAAAATATTAAAGATACGATGGAAATTTGGAGCAAGTCCAGAGATGAATACAAAAATTTTGATGTTTTAATAATTGATACTGCTGGAAGAGATGCACTGTCAAAGGATTTAATAAATGAAATTGAGGAGGTTAATGAAAAAATAAAGCCAGATGAAAACCTGCTTGTGATTTCCGCGGATATCGGGCAGGCAGCTCAAAAACAAGCTGAGCAGTTTCATAAGAGCTGCGGCATAACGGGAATTATTGTTTCTAAAATGGACGGGACTGCAAGAGGCGGCGGAGCTTTGACTGCCTGTGCTGTTTCAGGAGCTCCAATCAAATTCATTGGGATTGGAGAAAAAATTGACGATTTGGAGCACTTTAATCCACAGGGATTTGCAGGCAGACTGCTTGGAATGGGCGACTTGGAAGCATTATTGGAGAAAGCAAAGGAGGTAATAAAAGTAGAGGAAGCAGAAGATTTGGGAAAAAGGTTTCTGAAAGGTGAATTCAATCTTATTGATTTGTACGAGCAGATGGAAGCAATGAGCAAGATGGGTCCTTTGTCTTCAATTGTTGAAATGATTCCTGGCTTTAGCCAGTTAAAATTACCTAAGGAAATGCTGCAGGTTCAGGAAGGAAAATTAAAGAAATGGAAAATAGCAATGAACAGCTTTACTAAAAAAGAGCTTGAAGATCCTGAAATAGTCGATAGTTCCAGAATAGAAAGAATCTCAAAAGGCTCTGGAATTCCTGCGCCTGAAATAAGGGAATTACTGAAGCAGTACAGGCAATCAAAAAAATTAGTCAAGATGCTCAAAGGCAGCAAAGGGGATATGGCTAAAATGATGAAAAAGTTTGGAGATAGATTGCCGATGGGCACTTAAATTTTTCATATTGGAGGTTGACAAATCTCCTGTATAATATATACTGCTTCTAATAATAGTCCACGACTATACCTCTCTCTTTTATACAAACTATCAGTATTTGCTCTACCTTGCAGACTTCTTGCATAATTAAGTGCTATAGACGCTATAGAATTGTCAATAGGGTGTTTTAGCAATTTACTAATATCACAAACATCTGTATAATCTACCTCGCGTACTGCAGGAATATTTTTTATAGCTAATCCTCTGAGTTCTTCTGCAACTTCTTCTAATCTATTCAGCAGTGTTTTTTCTGTCATTATAATTAATTCAAAAATTAAGAATTATATTTAAATATTATGTATGTTTACTATTTATAAGTTATTACTAAATTTCCTATTCCAAAAACCTAGGATTAAACCTGTCATACCATTCCCTTTTCTCCATCTCGTCAAGAAGATTGCTAAATCCAAAAGTAGACGCATCTCCGTAAACTTCAATTTTCTTGTCAAAATTGTCCTTCAAGGCATAATAAGCGCATATCCTGAATGCTGCTGAATTTTCATTCATTGCCTCAACTGGGCTGTAAATGATCTCAATCATTTTCTCATTCCTGTCAAGGAAAGCTGCGATTGTGCTTGTGCCGCTCTCTGCTTCAGTATATGATATGTAAATCTTATCAAGCAGAGAATCAAGAAATCTTGCAAATTTTTCAGCATCGCTTACATCTATTTGGTTAAAGTTAGTTCTTCCAACAGACTTTAAGCCCGGAATCCGTGAAGCAGAGTTTGCAAAAAATTCTTTTATGTCCTTTACCCTGATAAGCAGCCTGACTTTAAAATGCTCTATTGTTTTTTTGGTCTTGATTTTTATTCCTTTATACTTCCTGTTGAATTGCTCAACTAATTTCTCATATTTTGGTATTATAGTGTCTAAGTCATGATGCGCTTCGGCATAATACCTGTCTATCTCTGCACCTACTTTTATCATTTGGATAAAATCTTTTTTGAAAATATTTATATCGCTAGCACTAAACTCCGACAGAATATCATTATTGGCCATGATGAAATTATTTTAAAGGGATTATTTAAATGTTTGTAAGACAATGAACTTGAAATGCGTGTTAAATGCAGTTCGGAAATCCGCCGTAAATCGAGTTGTTGGATTACCGAAAAGTATTTATAAAACATAAATTTGATAGAATATAGAATAGATAATGAAAACAAGATATTATCTTCTTCTCACAATTTTGTTTATTGCTATAATTTTTGCACTCGGTTGTGCTCCTCAGCAACAGACAAAGGCGCCTGAAACTTCAACTGCTCCAAGCACTGAAAAAACATCTGCTCCTGAAATTAAACAAGCTAGGGAAGATTTTGGCTGCTTTTATTCTTGTGATTTCTTCCCAGCAGGTTCGAAACAGATGTGTGAGGATTGGAAAGCCGGAAAACAGGTGCAATGGCCTCCTGACTGCAAGATGATGCAGTACGGTCCCTGCATTCAATTATGCGAGTTTGAAAAGCAAAACAACCCGCAAGAAGCGCAAAACTTCACAGACAACAATAGTCAACAGCAAGATTCACAGATTAATTCGCAACCAACAGGTCTTCCCGCGAGCGACCCGGAAGCTGGAAGTGTTTACATTTACATATCCGACCAGGCAAGTTGCGAGCAGCAGTGTGATAAATACAGTCATATAGACAGTCGTATAATACGAATCGACGACATGACTGGCAAGAACTGGGTTTCCTTTGGGACTTTTGGAAGCGGAGTAAATCAGCTACATGATCCGAGTCATTTGGTTGTTGGTCCTGACGGAAAGATATATATTGCTGATAAGGGAAACAAACGAATAGTAAGAATTGATGATATGACTGGAAAAAATTGGATAACCTATGACACAAAAAGTCAGTCTATTGAACCTTTAGGAGTTGCATTTGATTCAAAAGGAAGAATTTACATTGCGAACTCCAATGAAATTATCCAAATTGACGACATGACTGGAAAAGGTCGCATCTCATTTGGTACAAGTGGTTCTGGCGTGAACCAGTTCTATAAGTTAAAAGATATATCCATTGATTCAATGGATAGGATTTACGGTGCAGACGCCGGTAACTACCGTCTTGTAAGAATTGACGACATGACTGGAAAGGGATGGGTTACTTACGGAGGAACAAAGGGCTCTGGAATTGGACAGTTTGAGGATGAAAGCAACGGCGGCGTGTTGGACTCGCAAGGAAGAATTTACAGCGTGGATGAACACAATAATCGCATAGTAAGAATAGATGACATGACTGGTAAAGGCTGGGTTGAATTTAAAGGATTACCAAATGATCCACTTAAAGAACCCCATGATATTACAATAATGAAAAATGGGCGCATTTACATCTTAGACTCTTATAATCACCGAGTTGTGCGTATTGACGACATGACAGGAAAGGGGTGGATTGCCTTCGCTCCTGACGCAAAAACTGAAGACCCAAGAAATTACCACGAATGGCACATGGAAGGTCCCCACGGGATGTTTGTAGTGGAGAGAAATTGACATAATCAGAGAAACATGCTAAACCAAAAGAGATTTACGGCTTACTATAACGATAGGCGGGTTTTCGAATTGCATTTAACAGCCATTAAGAGCAGTTTCTATAATCCATCCATAAATTAATACCTGAAAACTTTATATAGCATGCCTACTTCTCTTTCCTTATGAAAATCTTCGCTGATTTGCAAATTCATTCGCGCTTTTCAAGAGCAACAAGCAGCGCAATAACAATTCAAAACCTTGAGAAATACGCCCGGCTTAAAGGCATAAACCTTCTGGGCACTGGAGATTTTACCCATCCAAAATGGCTTGCTGAATTAAAAACAGAATTAAAGGAGGATGGCAGCGGGATATTAACATCAAGCTCCGGATTCAAGTTTGCTTTGCAGGGTGAAATATCCAACATTTACAAGCAAGACGGAAAAGTAAGAAAAATTCATACTCTTCTTCTGGCAAGGGATTTTGATACAGTGGGGCAAATCAACGAGGCATTGCTGAAGAAAGGAAGGCTGGACTATGACGGAAGGCCGATTTTTGGATTTT
>CAYIKX010000007.1:0-17058 GCA_964364025.1 uncultured Methanosarcinales archaeon | reverse complement strand
TTTGCCACCATTATTGTTGTTGGGTGTATACTTTACAGGTTTACTTTACATGTTTATACGAGTTTGTCGAACAATTCAAATAATCAATAAAAAGGTTTAAATAAAAAACCAAAATCATGCAATACATGAAAAAGTTAGTCACAAAGACAACCGAAGCAAAATTGCCGACAAAATACGGCAATTTTAAAGTTATTGCCTATGAAGACTGCAATAAATCCCAACATCTTGCTTTGGTTAAAGGTGAAGTAAAAGGCAAAAAAAATGTTCTTGTAAGAGTCCATTCGCAATGCTTAACAGGAGACACTCTTGGGTCGTTAAGATGTGACTGCGGCTCACAGCTTGGGCAGGCTTTAAAAATAATCGGCAAAGAAGGGGGGATTCTTCTTTATATGGCTCAGGAAGGAAGAGGAATTGGGCTGATGAATAAAATTGCAGCTTATCATTATCAAGATCATGGCGTGGATACAGTTGAAGCCAATTTGAAATTGGGATTTAAAGCAGATGCAAGGGATTACACAATCGGCGCTCAGATTCTGGCAGATTTAGGCTTGTCAAGAATCAGGTTATTGACAAACAACCCAAGGAAAATAGAAGGTCTGGAGAAATATGGCTTGGAGATAGTTGAAAGAGTTCCAATAATAATAAAACCAAATAAAGTGAATAAAAAGTATCTTCAGACAAAAAAAGAGAAGCTTGGGCATTATTTGGAAGAGAAAGGTTTTGTCAGATAAAATTTTAGGAATATTTACCCACAAAAAATTCCAAAAATTCTCTGATTTGAGGCGTATAGTCAGCAAGAACCCCATCCCTGTTGGCTCTTGCATAATTACCTGCTTTTATATTTCCTAGTCCTATATTGTCTAAAGTATTTGCAAGATTTCCAGCGTCTTCTTGGCTTAGGCTGATTCTGCAGCATTTTCGAGTTTCATCTTGAAATTCATTTGTACCAAACCCCACTTGTGCAATGCCTGCGCCATTTATCAATATGTAAAAATAAACTATTAAATCTTCCAAAGGCAGGACTTTTTTATCCTGCAATCTCTTTAAAAATTCAATCAGCTGCTGGGACGACTGATTTGGCTCGATGATTAAAGAAGCTAACTTCCTATCTTGCGAAATTCCGATTGAAGCTACATAAATTCCATCTGTCATTTTATTAACAGCTAAAACCTAAGCAGGCTTATAACTTTTCCAGCATCTTTCTCATCAATTAAAAAGATAGTGTCTGTCCAGCAGCTTAATGTCTCAACTATGTTTATGTTATTCTCCCAAAATAAGGAGCAAAGATAAGCATAAGCGCCTGGAGTTGTTTCAATGTCTTCCGGGCTTTTTATTGTGATTTCCACAAGGTTTTTGTTTTCAGTTACTATCTTGTTTTTGAAGCTTTTCTCGATTAAATCTGTAAACTCTTCAGAGGTTATTATAGTTATAGCCGAAATCCCCTCGATAATCCTGAAAATTTCCTTTCTTTTCCTTATCTCCTTTTCAAGGTTTAGCATTGTCCCGAAATATACGTCTTTTTCCACAACTACCGCTATTATTTTGTTTTTTATCTCAATTTTGCTGTTTTTTAATATTTTTAGGATATTTTTTTCAAAAATATCCTCGCTCTTCAATTTCCCTTTAAATCTTCTGCAGGCAATGAGTATCGCATCAAAATTCTTTTTTAAGTCTATTTTAAGCTCAGCTGCAATTTTTCTTGATAATGAAGAATAATTTATCAGGCCGTTTTTCAGGCAGTCCTTGATGGACGGGTGCTCCGATATGTAGGCGTCTATCGATTTAGTAATGCTCATGGCAAAAAAAATTAATGGCTTGAATATAAATGTTTTGTTTTGGACATTTTTGTTTATTTCTGTTTCAATTCGGGCATTAAGTTTAAAAATAAATAAAAATTTAATAAATTCCCAACTATGTATAAAAAAAGTGATGTTACTCTTTACCATTACCGTGGCGTGAACGGCTGGTATCCAAAAGGAATAGGCTTAAACTATCTTTCTGATAGTCTGAAAGTAGCGTTCGGCACTGAAGGCAAAACAGTTGTGCCTGAATTCTTTACCCGTGGTCATGCCCTTGCCCCTAGAGTTTCTATAATCGAAATTGGCAAAGACTTTCCAGACTCGAATGATATAGCATCTGGTCTTATTGGGGATGAGCGCCAGACATTGCATCTACCTTTTACATACATAAACAAAGCATGGGTGCACCCAGCTTTCAGGGGCGATGGCTTGCTTGCTAAAATGGTGGAGATGGCTGTATTGCGCAGCTTATCTGATGGCAGGCGCGTTATGGTAAGGACGACAATGGAGCATGCACGTAGGGTATACGAACAACTATTAACAGAGAAGACTCGATATGGAGCTGTTTTTGATGAACATGAAAAAATAGGCGAATTTGACGTTTATGGTGCTGGCTTTCATCCTCTTGGTCAAAAAACAATAAGAGGCAGAGATATTTTTTTGGAGGGAGCATCAGTGGTGGCGTCGTTCCCTAAAACTATAGTCCCAAAAAATCCTCAAAAATTAAGTGAGGGCGAAATGGGTAATGAAACTCTTGAAGAGTTGGTGGCATAGTCTTCTTTACCGAACGGCTCTGGTGAAAATAAAGTTTTGCCATCATCATTTGCGAGCATTATTTACCTGTGCTTTCAGCCAAAAGGAAATTGCAATGGGAATTTTGGCTATAAACTATTACTTTTACATGCGAGCCGATGGCAAAACTTAAAACTATTTTCACTGAAGCCTTACCGAACAAAAAAATTATCAACCGCAACATTTATTAACCACTTCATACTTATTCCTTTTTTTAATGCATTCAAATAAAAAAATCAAGCTTATTCTCGAAAACGGCGATGAATTTGAGGGCTTTTCTTTTGGCGCTGAGCATAGTGTTTCTGGTGAAGTAGTGTTCAGCACAGGCATGGTAGGTTACCCAGAATCATTGACAGACCCAAGTTATAAAGGCCAAATTCTTGTCTTGACGTATCCTTTAATAGGAAACTACGGCGTTCCAGGAAAAGAGATTGAAAACAATCTACCAAAGAATTTTGAATCTGACAAAATACAAGCACAGGCTTTGGTGGTTTCTGATTATTCTTTTGAGCATAACCATTGGAATGCAAAAAAAAGCCTTGCTCAATGGCTGAAAGAGGAAAATATCCCGGCTATTTATGGCATCGATACAAGAAAATTGACCAAAACTTTGAGAGAAAAAGGAGCAATGCTTGGCAAAATTGTTTTTGATGATGATGTGGATTTTTTTGACCCGAATGTTATTGACATTGTAAAAGAAGTTACAATAAAAGAACCAATTATCTACAATGAAAAACCTAATCAGAAAAAAGTCATCGTTGTTGATTGTGGGATTAAAAATAACATCATAAGAAACTTGATAAAAAGAAACTTAACAGTTATCAGGGTGCCTTATGATTACGATTTTCTAACGCAATTTTTTGATGGACTGGTTATATCCAATGGCCCAGGCGATCCAAAAATGTGTACAAAAACAATCTACAATATTGGAAGAGCAATGAAGCATAATATTCCTACATTCGGCATCTGTCTTGGCAACCAGCTTGTAGCCCTTGCTGCCGGAGGCAATACTTACAAGCTGAAGTATGGACATAGGTCGCAAAACCAACCCTGCACTTTAGTTGGAACAAAAAGATGTTTTATCACTACCCAAAATCACGGCTTTGCAGTCGACATGAAATCATTAAGCGATGAATGGCAGGAATTTTTTGTCAATGCAAATGACGGCACAAATGAAGGCATAAAGCACAAGACAAAGCCTTTCATGAGCATACAGTTTCATCCTGAAAGCACCCCTGGGCCTTATGATACGGAATTTTTGTTTGACGAGTTTGTTAAGATGATGAAGTAAAATGCTAAAAAATAAACCCAAAAAAATCCTTGTTTTAGGAAGCGGAAGTTTGAAGATTGGAGAAGCAGGAGAATTTGACTACTCTGGTTCTCAATGCCTCAAAGCCTTACGAGAAGAAGGAATTGAAACTGTTCTAGTAAACCCAAACATTGCAACAATCCAGACAAGCGAGGGCATGGCTGACAAGATTTATTTTCTTCCAGTCACTCCATATTTTGTTGAAAAAGTAATTGAAAAAGAGAGGCCAGATGGAATAATGCTTTCTTTTGGCGGGCAGACTGCATTGAATTGCGGAGTTGCACTAGCAGATTCAGGAATTTTTGACAAATATAATGTAAATATTTTAGGAACACAAATTGATGCAATAAAAAACACAGAAGACAGGGAATTATTTGTAAAAAAACTTGCTGAAATAAACCTTAAGGTGCCTGAAAGCGAGGCTGTAAATAGCGTTGATAGGGCATTAACAGTTGCCGGAAAATTAAGGTATCCAGTCATGCTTAGGGTTGCTTACGCCTTAGGAGGCCAAGGCTCAGGTCTTGCGCTTAACGAAGAGGAATTAGCTGAAAGGGCACAAAGGGCTTTTGCATATTCATCTCAAATTCTTGTTGAAAAATATCTTGGCGGATGGAAAGAAGTGGAATACGAGGTTGTAAGGGATTCTTATGACAACTGCATCACCGTCTGCAATATGGAAAATTTTGACCCCATGGGGATTCATACAGGGGAAAGCATTGTTGTTGCGCCATCGCAAACACTGACAAATAACGAGTATCATAAACTAAGGGGCATTTCAATACAGGTAATAAGGCATCTTGGCATCGTGGGGGAATGCAACATACAGTTCGCTTTAGACCCTTGTTCTGAAGATTACAGGATAATTGAGGTTAATGCAAGGCTTTCAAGGAGCTCTGCGCTTGCATCAAAGGCAACCGGCTACCCATTGGCATTTGTCGCTGCAAAGCTTGCTTTGGGCTACTCGCTGATAGAGCTAGAAAATACGATAACCAAGGTTACAAAGAGCTGCTTTGAGCCTGCGCTTGATTATGTTGTCGTGAAAATGCCAAGATGGGACTTGCAGAAATTCAAAAGAATCAGTTTTGAAATAGGCAGCGAGATGAAAAGTGTGGGCGAAGTTATGTCAATCGGAAGGAAATTTGAAGAGGCGATTCAAAAGGCAATAAGAATGCTGAACATAAATCTTCATGGGCTTGTAGGCAATAATATAAAGTTTGACGATGTTGAAAAAGAGCTTGGCAAGCCAACCGACAAGAGGCTGCTTATGATTGTCGAGGCAATTAAAAAAAACATCTCTATCGGCAGAATCTATGACTTGACTAAAATAGATAAATGGTTCTTATACAAGATAAGGAATGTTATTGAAACAGAAACTGAGTTATTGAAATTTAACATTAGCAATGCGCCGAGCGAATTAATTAAATCAGCAAAACAGCAGGGGTTTTCTGATTTCCAAATTGCAAGGTTATTATTCAAAGACGATAAAAATAGTATGGAGGAAAAATTACTGCAGGTTAGAAAATTAAGGAAAAAGCATGATATTATTCCGGTTGTGAAGCAAATCGATACATTGGCAGCAGAGTATCCTGCAAAGACAAATTATCTTTATCTGACTTACAATGGAGAGGAAGACGACATCAAATTTGGCAATAGAAATAACGTGATTGTCCTTGGCTCGGGAGCTTATCGGATAGGCTCTTCAGTTGAATTTGACTGGTGCTGCGTAAATGCAGTCTTCACTTTAAAAAAATTAGGCTACACTACAATCATGCTTAACTATAACCCAGAAACTGTAAGCACAGATTATGATGTCTGCGACAGGCTTTATTTTGACGAGTTAAGTTTTGAAAGGGTGCTTGATATTTATGAAAAGGAAAATCCGCTTGGAATATTAATTTCAATGGGGGGGCAAATACCAAATAATTTAGCTATGAGGCTGCATAGGCAAAATGCAAGGATACTAGGGACATCCCCCTTAAGCATAGACAATGCTGAAAACAGGCATAAATTTTCTGCTTTGCTTGATAAGCTTGGCATAGAGCAGCCTGAATGGACAGAGGCAAAATCAACAGGCGAAGCTGATAAATTCGCAGAAAAGGTCGAATACCCTGTTTTGATAAGGCCTTCTTATGTTTTGAGCGGCGCTGCAATGAGCATTGCCGGCAATAAAAAAGAACTTGAGCAGTATCTTCAGAAAGCCGCAGATGTTTCAAAAGAGCATCCTGTTGTCATAAGCAAATTCATTACAAATGCCAAGGAAATTGAGATAGACGCAGTTGCACAGCAGGGGGAAATTATGATTTATGCGATATCAGAGCACATAGAAAATGCCGGTGTGCATAGTGGAGATGCAACAATGGCTCTTCCGCCACAATTTACATATATGGAAACTATTAAGAAAATTAAGGCAATAACAAAAAAAATTGCCAGGTCATTGGACATAACAGGGCCGTTTAACATTCAATTCATCGCCAAGGAAAACCAAATCAAGGTTATTGAATGCAACTTAAGGGCTTCCAGGAGCTTTCCCTTTGTCTCAAAAGTTACGAAGCATAATTTTATTGACTTGGCAACAAAAGCTATGCTTGGGATTAATGTAAAGGGGAAATACAACACTCTTGATTTGGGCTATGTCGGGGTAAAAGCGCCCCAGTTTTCATTTTCAAGGCTGCATGGGGCAGATCCAGTATTGAGCGTTGAGATGGCTTCTACAGGAGAAGTCGCTTGTTTAGGAAATGATTTAAATGAAGCTTTCCTTAAGTCATTGCTTTCTGTAGGATTTGTAATCCCTAAATCCAATATACTTCTTTCAACAGGCCCCATTAAAAGCAAGGCATACCTGCTTGAGGGCATTAAAAAATTAAGGGAAATGGGGTTTAATTTGTTCGCAACAGAGGGAACTGCAAAATTTCTGGAGCAGAATGGGATTAAAACAAAAACCCTGCACTGGCCTCTTGAAAAAAAAGAGCCGAATGCCATTACATTTTTAAAAGAAAGAAAAATTGATTTGGTAATCAACATCCCGAAAAGCCTGGAAGAAGAAGAAATAACAAACGATTATTTGATAAGAAGAAAGGCAGTCGATTTCAATATTCCGCTTCTGGCAAACGCGGAGATTGCAAAATTGTTTATTGAATCTATTTATAAAAAGAAAATGGGGGATTTGGAAATTAAGAGCTGGGATGAGTATTGAAAATAGAATTTTAGGCATGACTATTAAGTAAGTCTAACCCTAAGGCGGCCTAACAAATCTTCTTCTTGCTTTTTAAAAGATGCCAGGGTTTCTGGTAAAACTTTAGACATCTTGGTATATTCACGCAATACATCTACTAAAGCTTGTAAATATTTATCCATTTCAGCTTTGTATCTGCTAAGAGGTATAGCTGTTAAGAATTCGTTACCTACATTGCGTTTCTCAGGATGGTATTTTTTCTTAAACACTTGACCATAATTGATTGCGTAACCATCTCCAAGCTGTAAATTTATTTGGTTCGCAAACAAAGATATGATGTTTGGGATGTTTCCTGTTAATTTTATAAATATTCCAAAAGCATCGTCGCCAACAGAGAATCCATTGTCATAAACTGCTCTACCAGTTCTCTTAGATTCATTGAGTGCAATGTCAACAATTTCATCCAGTTTTTCTGGAAGAGATGATTTGTTTGGCTCGTGCCTTACCAAATCCGCATCAAAAAAACGTCTATTAACAGCATAACCACCCAATGATGACCCTAAACCTAATTGGTACAAAAAATCTCTTCTTGTTATGTCTCTTTGTCCCACCATTTAAATCGCTTGAAATAAACAGAATGATTACTCCATTTTATTGCTATTATTTAAACTTTCCTTTTTAACCACTCTTCACTCAACCCAAGCATTTAAATATAAAATATTTATTTCGGTTTTATAAGGGGGATTTTAATTGATATCTCATAAGAAATACATGGATTTGACTATTAAGCTTGCTGAGAAAGGCAGAGGCTTGACAAGCCCCAATCCAATGGTTGGCTGCATAATTGTAAAACGAGGCAGGATAGTTGGAAAGGGCTATCACAAAAAAGCAGGCGCAGAGCATGCAGAAGTTCTGGCAATACAGGATGCCGGTAAAAAAACAGTCAATTCGACGATGTATGTCAATCTCGAGCCTTGCTCTCATTGGGGAAGAACTCCGCCATGCACAGAAAAAATAGTTGAGGCTGGAGTAAGAGAAGTCATAATCGGAATGAAAGACCCAAATCCTCTTGTTGATGGGTATTTAGAGCTTAAATTTCGCGGCATAAAGACTAAAATTGGCATTTTGGAAAAAGAAGCAAAAAAATTGAATGAGGTTTATATAAAGTACGTGAAAGCGAAAAGGCCATTTGTAATCATGAAGGTAGCTATGACTCTTGATGGAAGAATTGCAACTAAAACAGGCGATTCAAAATATATAACAAGCAGGGAAGCAAGGACTTACGTGCATCAATTAAGAAGCGATGTTGATGCCGTAATGGTGGGATTAAATACGGTATTGAGAGACAATCCGGAATTGACTCCAAGGCTAGTTAAAGGCAAGGATCCCATGAAGATTGTTGTTGACAGCAAGTTAAAAATTCCAAAAAACTGCAAGCTGATGCAAAGCCCGAGCAAGCTGATAATAGCAACGACAAATCAGGCTTCAAAAAGAGATGTAAGCAAAATGCAGCAAAAAGGAGTTAATGTGATAACCATAAAATCGAAAAAGGGAATGGTTGATATTGAAGATTTGATGAAGCAGCTCGGAAAACATGAAATAACAAGCGTAATGATAGAAGGAGGATCTGAATTGAACAGTTCAGCTATAAAAGCGGGGTTAATTGACAAAGTGCTGATATTTACAGCGCCTAAAATTCTCGGCAATGGCCTTGGGGCAATCGGAAATCTTGGGATTAAAAAAATAAACAAGGCAATAGAATTAAAAAATCCTGTAACCAAAAAAATCGGAAAGGATTTATTGATCGAAGCATACCTTTAGGAATATTGCAATTTCAAAATGATTTTCTCAAATATCGAGCCTGCAATCATTGACTTTAAGAAAGGCAAATTTGTAATCGTTGTTGACGACAAGCATCGCGAAAACGAAGCTGATTTGGTTATTGCCGCCGAAAAGATTACTCCTGAAAAAATAAACTTTATGGTAAAATATGCCCGTGGCCTGGTGTGCGTACCAATGCTTGGAAAAAGGCTGGATGAATTAAGGCTGTCTTTAATGACTAAAATAAATACAGAATTGCACAAATGCAAGTTTACTGTTTCTGTCGATGCCAAAAAAGGCACAACAACAGGAATTTCTGCCTATGACAGGGCAAAAACAATAAAGGAATTGATTGATGAAAAAACAAAGCCAAACGACTTAGCAAAGCCAGGACATATATTTCCATTAAGATACGATGAAAGAGGATTAAGCAAAAGAGCAGGACATACAGAAGCTGCAATTGAATTATGCAAATTAGCCAAGGTTTATCCTGCTGCTGTAATTTGCGAGATTATTGGGGAAAATGGAAAGATGGCAAGAATGCCGGAGTTGAAAAGATTTGCTAAGAAGTTCAATTTGAAGATTATAAGGATTAGGGATTTGGTTGTATATATTAATAACCGCAACCTTTAAATCCCACCTTTCAAATTTATTTTCTATGGACGAATTCAAAGAGGAAATAATAAAATTTCTCAAAAAAGAGACTAAATTGGAAAGCATTGAGCTAGAAGTGCCTCCAAACTCAGAAATGGGAGACTACGCTTTTCCTTGTTTTGTTCTTGCAAAAGAATGGAAGAAAGCTCCAAATGAAATTGCACAGGAATTGAGTAAAAAATTCAAGCCGACAAAACTGATTAATGAAGCCAAGCCTATGGGCCCTTACCTTAATTTTTTTGTAAATAAAGGTAAAATAACAGAAGAGACTATAAGGGAAGTATTAAAGCAAAAAGACAAATACGGCTCAGGCAATATTGGAAAAAACAAAAAAATACTGCTTGAGCACACAAGCATAAACCCAAATGCCTCTCCTCATGTAGGAAGGGCAAGAAATGCCCTGATTGGGGACTCACTTGTAAGAATTCTGAGATTTCAGGGCTACAAGGTTGAAGTTCATTATTTTGTTAACGATGTTGGGAAGCAAATTTCAATGCTCGTTTTGGGAGCAGAAGGCAAGAAGGACATTGGTTTTGACGATTTGTTAAAAATTTATATCGAAATAAATAAAAAAATCGAGGAGAACCCCGAATTGGAAAAACAAGTTCTTGGCCTATTAAACAAGCTGGAAAAAAACGACAAAGAAACGAGAAAAAAATTCGAGAATGTAGTTAAAATATGCATTGACGGGCAAATAAGGATTTTTTCAGAGCTTGGCATAAAATATGATGTCTTTGACTATGAATCAAAATATCTCTGGAGCAGGGAAACTAAAAAAACCCTTAAAAAATTGGAAAAGACCGGCAAATTATTTATCGACGGCTTCAACAGGTGGGTTTTGGACCAGAAAGGATACGGCTTGGGAATGAAGGTTCCAGTATTTGTGCTTACAAGGGCAGATGGAACATCATTGTATCCGCTGCGCGATATAACTTATGCAATCGAAATGACAAAAAAAGGCACTTATATCGTGGTATTAGGTGAAGACCAAAAACTCTACAATGAGCAAATAAATGCCGCTTTAAAGGAGTTGGAAATTTTCCAAAGAAGGGTTGTCCATTATTCTTTTGTCCTGCTGCAAGACGGCAAGATGTCAACAAGAAAAGGCAATCTGGTTTTATTAGAAGATTTTATGAAAGAAGCTGTAAATAAGGCAAGTGGCGAATTAAAAAAGAGATATGAAAATGTTGATGGAAATGCGGCAAAAAAAATAGCTTACGGTGCGGTAAAATACGGCATATTAAAAGTAAGCCCAGAAAAAAATGTCATTTTTGACTGGCAGCATGCGCTGTCTTTTGAAGGCGAAACATGCCCTTACATACAATATGCCTATGCAAGAATAAGCAGCATTTTGGATAAAGGCAAAATGGATATGAAAGCTGACTTGAATTTATTAAAGGAAAAAGAAGAGGCTGAACTGATAAAATTATCGGCTCAATTCCCCGATACAGTCCTTAAGGCAACAAATGATTTAAGACCGCACTTGATTGCCAATTACCTTTATTCATTAGCGCAAAAATTTAATGAGTATTATCACAGGCATCAGGTTCTAAAAGCCGAAGAGAGGGTAAAAGGCGCAAGATTATTGCTTATAAGCGCTGTAAGGCAGGTTCTGAAAAACGGGTTAAATCTGCTGGGAATTGATGTTTTGGAGAAGATGTAGTGTGATAAATAGGGATATGAAATATCAGATGAAGCTTCTCTTAAACGCTCTGCCGGAAAATTAACAACAGAACCAGCTCTAAAATAAGTGCTATTAATTATTTCTACATGATAAGACTTATCAAATCGACTGTATCGAATTACTCTAGCCAGATCTCGCTTACGTCCTGATTCCCAAAAATGTTCACCCACAACATCATATTCAACCCATACTCTTTGACCTAGGCTAAATTTACCTTTAAGAAATTTTTTATCTACAGCTTCTTTAGCCATCTTTAATACATTAGCTCCAATCATCCCCATCGTTCTGGCTATTTCTTTTATATTAACCATATTTTATTAGGCATCTCAAGCTACTATTTAAATTTTTTATTTTTACTACTAACCAAAAATCACAAATAGAAAGCAAAAATCAAAAATCAACCGAAACCTTTAAATAGTTACAAATATGTGTAATTGTAACGCAAGATGAAAGTCATAACAACCAGAATAGAGGACAGGTATTTTAAAGATTTGAAAGAGATAGAAAAAGAAGAGCAGACAGAAAGAGCAGAGATTATGAGGAAATTATTGGCTTTTGCAATAAAGGAATGGAAAACTAAAAAAGCGCTTGAATTATTAAAAAGGCACAAAATAACAATTAGAAAAGCAGCTGCATTAGCCGATACTTCTTATGCTGAGATGCTGGATTTGGCTTCTAAAGCTGATATAGACATTGGATATTCTATTAAAGAATTAAAAAAAGATTTAAGCTAAGATGGCAATTGTGGATTCTTCTGTTTTGATTCATTTAAGCAGAATTGGCAGATTATCACTCCTCAAGAGCTTTTTCAAGCAGATAAGGACCACCCAGGATATCTATGAAGAAATAAAAGCTGGAAATATTGGGGTTAGTGAGATTGAGAAAGCGTGCAAAAATTGGATTTTCATAAACAAATTAAAAAATTTTGATGGAGTCAATCATATAAGCAAATTTGAGGGAATAGAAAAGGCAGATGCCTCGATTATTTTACTAGCAAAAGAAAAACAAGATATTCTGCTTTCTAATGATTTTGCCCTAATAATGATTGCAAGAAGCAAAAGTGTTGAATGCTGGTGGCTAACAACATTCATCTTGCGTTGTTTAGGGAAAAAAATAATAACAAAAAAAGAAGCAAAACAAATTCTTTTTGATTTAGTGGAATCAGGAATGAGGCTAAGCAATGATGTTTATGCGGCAATTTTGAAGGAAATTGAAAATATATAATATAAAAATTTATATGTAAATTGAATATAACTGCAAAAAAATGACGCTTCACAACCAAATCTTGATATTGTTTGGATTAATTATTTTGTCGGCATTGACAGCCATGGCAGAAGCTGCTTTGCTGTCAGTAAACAAATTCAAAGTAAGAGCATGGATTGAAAAAAAGAAATTCGGCGCTATATACATCAAAAAGCTTAAAGACCAGCCTGTAATGCTTTTGTCCACTCTGTTGATAACAAATAACATAGTAAACACTGCAGCAGCTGCCATTACAACATTAATAGCAATTGACTATTTTCAGGATAATGCTATTGGCATAGCAATTGGAATTGCAGCATTTCTAATACTTGTTTTTGGCGATATAATCCCAAAGTCCATAGGCGCGAACAACAATGAGATTATTTCTCCAATGATAGCCCCTTTTGTCTGGCACTTAAGCATTCTTATTTATCCGCTGATTAAAATGCTGGATTATCTTGTAAAAGGCATCAGCTTTATTATTGGGGCAAAAAAATCTCCAAGCTTCACCAAGGAAGAGCTCAAGAGCATAATAAAATACAGCGAGGAAGAAGGCTCTATAAAACAAACAGAAAAAAGGCTGATCCAGAGAATTTTTGATTTTGGCAGCACTTCAGTCGGAGATGTAATGACGGGAAAAAAGAACATGATAATGATAAATTCTGATACGCAGATAAAAGACGTGCTTCAGCTTTCCCCTGCAAAGCTTTACTCAAGATTTCCAGTCTATGAAAAAACCAAGGAAAATATTACCGGCATACTTTATCTCAAAGATGCGCTTCACTTTGCCAAAGACGGCAAACTTGATGTCAAAGTCAGGGATGTCATGAAAAAACCATTTTTTGTTTTTGAAAATAAGAAGATTGACTCAATGCTCCGCTTATTTCAGGCAAGAAAGGAGCATATGGCTATTGTAATAAACAATAATGCGCATGTCATTGGCTTGGTAACGATAGAAAATATCCTGGAAGAGATAGTGGGCGAAATAATAGACGAAAGCGACAGGCTGAAGCCGACTGTGGTGCAAATCACAAAAAATGAATGGAATGTGATAGGAACAGCTGAGATAGAGGAATTAAATACAAAAATAGGAATGTCGGTAAAAGAGTCTGACTACGACAGCTTTGACAGCTTTATTCTTTCTACACTGGGGAGGGTGCCAAAGCAAGGCGAGGAAATAACTTACCAGAATTATAAAATAATAATGGAAGATGTGCAGGGAAGAAAAGTTTTAAGGGCAAAGATTGTTAAAATTTAAAAATTTTTCCAAAACCTCCCGAAAATTTATAATTTTCGATACCTTTAAATACATCATTATTAAATATACCCTAAGTTAGGGGTTAAGTGATATTCATTGTCTACTACAACACAAATTTATGATGGAGGCAGCAAAATGAACGACAACAACATCTTTATAGGCGGCAAGCCCTTTATGAACTATGTGACTGGGGTAGTAATGCAGTTCACAGCCAGGAATGCAGACGATGTGATAATTAAGGCAAGAGGCAAGTTCATATCAAGAGCGGTAGATGTTGCAGAGGTTGCTGCAAAAAGATTTCTGGATAATGCAGTATCTGTCAGGGACATAAGGATTGACTCGGAAGGCTTCAGGAACACCGAAGGAAGGGATGTAAGGGTTTCTACAATTGAGATTACATTAAGCAAAAACCGGCATGAATGAGTTCTTTTTTAAAAATATTTACAGTTTATTGTTTGACAGCAGAATAATGGACAAAAGTCTCTATTACAGGTGCAACTGACGGTGATGTTTTTCTCAAAGCCAATCTTAGGGCTTCTGCAAGAATTATTTCACGCTCGTCTGGAGAAGCTTCAATCCCTAATTTTTGGAATATCTGCATATGACCTCCAACAAGACATATTTCTACAAGTTTGCTCGCTTCTAACGTAAGAACATTTAAATCAAAATCTTTTATTAGAAAACCTGCTTTACGCATTATTCTTTCCATTTCGTTATGGTCAAATGTGTAATTCCTTCCTGCGGATGTTAATCCTAAAAGGTGTGACATCGCATCTTGAAATGCTATGTAAAAAGGATGATTTAGAAGATGTACTTTATTACGATTTTCATCCTGAAATCTATAATCAGCGGCACTTGTATTAAAAGCAAATACACCTTTCGGTACTAGGCTGCCTCTTACTTGTGCAAGCACCTTTTGTTCATAATCATAATTTACGCCTGTTATTTCAATATCCTTTTTTCTAGGCCAATGAATAAACTGGCTTGCTAATACATATTCAAATGGATTTTCATCCATCCTTTGCAATTCAGATGCATCTAAGCAGTAAAATTTTACTTTATCTTTGAATCTTGCATACCTTTCCGTTTCTCTTTTTAAGTGATCCTCTAAATCACCTACTTCACAATGCCTTCGCACAATTTCAGGATAAGGATGCCTTTCCCTTATTTCATTTAAAAGAGCTGGCGAATCTTGCAGCAAGCCGAATTTAAGCAATGCTAGACTCAACATTTCTTGTGAACTGTCAACACCGACCACATTTACTTTGGGTACAGAATTAAACAACTCGTAAGTTGAAATGCCCGTGCCGCATCCAACATCAAGTACTCTGCTACCTCTTTTAACACCAGCCAATTTTATGCTTTGCCTTGCACATATTGGATATTCCCCTAAATCCAGATTTGCCTGTTCGTATTGAATTGCATATCCCATGCTCTGGAACACGTTTGTCATTTTCTCACCCAGATTTTAATATACCTTTATTAATTTTTTGGATTGTAATAACTATAAAGTAGTATAGTAATTGAATGATAATAGTTTTCACATAAATTTAAATAGATTATAATAAAATAAATAAAATATATAAATGGGCCTGTGATGTAACGGACAGCATAATCGGCTTCGGACCAACCTTTTGAGAAAAGCTTGACGAAAACCGAGGGTTTCCTCGCTACGCTCGTCAAGCCCTCAGAAAATATTGGAAAGTTACCGGTTCGTCTGGGTTCGAATTGCGAAACTCTAACGTGCTTCGCACGCATCTCCCAGCAGGCTCATCAATTTTATAACTTTTTTGTCAAAACCTTTAAATAAACCATTTCATATGGTTTAAACTATGGACCATCCAATCGTAGAGAAAATCCTGAAAGAAGGGATTAATTCTGTAAATCTCTCAATGCTGGATGAAAGCGCGAGAAAGAAGATTTTGAGTGATGTTGGCGAAAGGCTTTGCAAGCAGAATAAATTTTCAGAGGCAATCGGAATAATGGCAAAAGCCGGAGATATTGAAAAGCTGATAAAGCTTGGCGACTTGTTCTTGTCGGAAAACAAAACAGAATTGGCAACGCTTTGCCTTATCCCTACAAAAGACAAGCAAAGATTAAATAATGCTGCCGTTTTGTGCATACAGTCAAAAAACTACAAGCTCGCTGCAAAAGCCTATGAAGCTGCCGACAACAGGCAAATGGCTTCTTTTATACGGCAAAATTTTGTCGAGGGATAAATGCTTTATCAAAAAAGATGGAAAGATGCACGCGGGAACGCTCGCGTGTTCGCGTTCAACTTTGGATTAGGCACGATATTCAGCCTTATTGTGGTATATTTTATTTTTCTCTATTCAAAAAGCAAAGGATGGGCTTTATTGGCCTTTTTATCGAAATGGTACTTAATTATTGTAGGTATTTTGATTGCCTTGTCTTTAGGCACCATTTTATTGATAATCCTATTTTTTTTACTGATGCTTTTGGTTTCATCGGTTCGATTAAGGGCATTCAGCAAAAAATATAAAAAACAAAAAACAAAGGAATATATAGATGCTGAATACAAGCTGAAGGAATAAAATGCACAAAAAAACACAAAATACTATCCTGATTGTCATATCTGTCTTAATCTTGACTGGAGGCTTAATTTATTACCTTAATTACAGCATAAAATTAGCCAGGCAGGATTACGAGGCAAAAATATCGGATTTAAGCAGGAAAACAGAAACTAATGTGCAGATTTTGAAGGATGCAATATCAGGAATGGGCTCAAATTTGTCATCCCAAATCGGGTTTGTTGATACTAATCTTCAAAACTTTAAAAAGCAAAACCAGCAGGAGATAAAAACACTGTCAAATCTAATAGACCAGATTGAGCAGCAGAGCAATATAAAATTAAGTGAGTTAAAGGATGAGTTAAAGGATATAAAAATCAAAAGCGCGGATTTTTCTGCAATCGTTGATGATGTTTTGCAGTCTGTTGTCAGCATAGGCACGAATTTAGGCCAGGGAAGCGGCGTAATAATTGACAGGAAAGGCTATGTTGTGACTAATGTCCATGTCATAAACGGGGCATCGGCTATCAAGGTGACAACTTATTCAGGCAAGACATACAATGTCAAGGCTATTGCGGGGTATGACAGCGCAGCAGACATTGCTGTATTGAAAATCGACGCTGCTGACTTAAAGGCCCTCAATTTTGGCGATTCCGATAACTTGAAAGTCGGGGAAAAGGTAATTGCTGCAGGCAATCCGGCTGGTCTTGCCTTTACAGTAACAGAAGGGATTGTAAGCGCGTTCAGGGCAGGGCAAAATAACATAAAATACATCCAAACAGATGTTCCAATTAAT
>CAYIKX010000006.1:15338-17735 GCA_964364025.1 uncultured Methanosarcinales archaeon | reverse complement strand
AATGTCCTTATTCTTATCAAAGACTGGCTAAGCACGCTGCTGATAGGGTATTTTATCGGAGTTGAAAGCGTCGGCATTTACAGTGTAGCTGTCCTGACAGCAAGATTGCTGACTATTATACCGGCAGCGCTAACCTCTTTATTTCTGCCAGTAATAACCGAAAGGTACGCAGACAACAAAAATATAAGAAATGAGTACTACACTACAACAAAATGGGTATTTTCTGGAAACCTTTTTCTTGCATTGATGATAATTTTTCTTTCAAAACACATAATTATTCTTTCTTTTGGGAATTCTTATTATCCAGCAACCATACCTTTGATAATTTTATCTGCTGGTTATTTCATTGAGAATACTTTTTTAACATCAAAATTTATCTTATATATGCTAAAAAGAACAAAACTTGTATTTATGATGTTATTCTTAACAAGCATAGGCAATGTTATAATCGGCATAATGCTAATACCGAGGTATGGAATAAGCGGAGCAGCAATAGCTACTGCATTAAGCATGACAGCGCTCGGCTTTTTGTACCTGATTTATTCGCATAAGCATACAAGAATTAAATTATTTGATGCTTGTCATATTAAAATACTTTCAGCTGGTGCCGCAAGCATATTGCTTTCCCACCTGACTGGAATTTTTATAGGAGCAAAACCAACCTTATTTTATCTGATATTGCTGGCATTTGAATTTGCAGTGCTTTATGCTGCCTTGATATTAATTTTGAAGGTATTTACAAATAAGGAGATTAAACTATTCAAGAATTTTATAGGCTTGAGAGTTTGACAAAAATTTAATAAAGAAAACGATATCCAATGCCACAATGAAAAAAAATTTATTGGGATTAATAAAAAAAGAGGCAAAGACGATAAGAAATCTTATCTACCAAAGAATTTACATTAGCCCAAAGCTGGAGAAAAAAATTGTAGAGGGATTTCACAAGCTTTATTATGACGCCCATATATTTGGAAAAACCTGGGAAACTACTTCATGGCTTGGCATTCCTACAGCAAAATGCCCGTTAGACCTTTGGATTTATCAGGAGATTATTTTTGAGTTAAAGCCAGATGCAATAGTGGAATGTGGAACAGCTCAAGGAGGCTCTGCATTATTTCTGGCTTCTATGTTCGATTTGGTGAATAAAGGCGAAATTATAACTATAGACATAGAACATAAGGGAAGCCTGCCAAGACACAAAAGGATAAAATATTTGCTCGGTTCATCAACCTCCAAAGAAATTGCAGAAAAAGTCAAAAATTTGATAAAAAATAAAGCAAAAGTGATGGTTATATTAGATTCCGACCATCATAAGCCGCATGTCCTTAATGAATTAAGAATTTACAGCAAATTTGTCACAAAAGGGAATTATTTGATAGTAGAGGATACTAACATTAATGGTCATCCTGTATTGCCGGGCTACGGCGACGGCCCTATGGAAGCAGTTGAGGAATTTTTGAAGGAAAATAAAAATTTTATAGTGGATAAAAGCAAAGAGAAGTTCTATATGACATTTAACCCAAAAGGATATCTAAGAAAGATAAGATAGCAGAGAAATAATTACAGCAATTTATGATATATCTATTAAAATATATAAATCGACAAAAAGCTTAAATACCCATTTTGTTGTAGTAATTACCGGTTTAGGAATTCTAGTATGTAATAACAATGCATTAAATGTAAAAAGATTTAAACCCTGATAATAAACTATATTTATGCTATGGCTAATTGCAATTTTTCTGTTTATCGTTATATTAGTACTGCTATTTCTATTGAATTTCTACAAGGATCCTAATAGGACAGTGCCAAAAGGCAGAAATATAGTCGCGCCTGCTGACGGCAGGATAATAAGCATAATAGATACATCAAAAAATAAACTGATGATTAAGAAAGGGCTTATTGGCAAAGTAAGGATTTTTACAAAAGGCATTGCAAAAGAGTGCTATATTATCTCAATCTTTATGTCGCCTTTTGATGTCCACATAAATAGGGCTCCAATAGAAGGCACTGTAAAATCAATAAAGCACACAAAAGGAAAATTCTTCAAGGCATATGATCTGGAAAGAAGTTTTGAAAACGAAAAGAATGAAATTATAATAAAAAACAAGAAATTAAAGGTTAAAGTAATACAGATTGCCGGATTTCTTGCAAGAAGGATAAAATGCTATGTAAAGAAAAATCAAAAGGTTAATAAAGGGCAGAAAATAGGCATGATAGCTCTGGGAAGCCAGACTACACTTATAATCCCAGCAGGGGTGGATTTAAATATCAAGATTAATGACAAAGTCAAGGCTGGAGAAAATATAATTTGTGTGCTAAAATGAGGGACTCGCTGCTGTTTTTGTCAAGCTTTATAAAGAATTCAAAAGAGACCGGAGCTATTGCTCCAAGCTCCAA
>CAYIKX010000006.1:0-15328 GCA_964364025.1 uncultured Methanosarcinales archaeon | reverse complement strand
AGAGATTGGCTCTGTTATTCCTAGCTCAAAATTTTTGATAAATGAAATACTAAAAAATATTGATTTTAAAAATGCTCGATATATTGTAGAATATGGTTCTGGCACAGGACGCATCACTGCTGAGATTCTTATAAGAGCAAGAAAAGATGCAAAGATATTATGTTTTGAGACAAATAAAAAATTTTATACTTATTTAAAAAAGAAAATAAACGATGAAAGACTCATAATAATCAATGATAGCGCAGAAAATATAAAGAAATACATTAAAAAATTTAGTATACCGAAAATTGACTATGTTATTTCTGGATTGCCATTCTCCAGTTTAACTGTGAACAAAAAATGTGTCATAATAGAAGAAACAAAAGACACGTTAAAGAGTGAAGGCAAATTTGTGATATACCAGTTTTTGAATAATTTTAAAAAGCATCTTTACAATTATTTCTCCAAGATTTCTATAAAGTATGTGCCTTTAAACATACCGCCATGTTTTGTCTATGTATGCGAGAAATGAGCAGATGAGACTAAAAATAAAAAAGGAAAGAATATTTTTTACAATAACATGGCTCAGGCTCATATTGGCGCTTGTTGTTGCCATATCCCTTTTATTTAACAGGAAGAGTACTGCATTGTTTATATTTATATTAACTGCACTAGTGGGATTTCTTGAGGGATTTATAGCAAGAAAATATCCTTCCCAGTCAAGGTCCATAATAGACTTCTTTGCTGACAAGCTCCTTGTTAATCTTTCCGCAATAATTCTTGCCCTGCATGGTATTTTGCAATGGTGGATTGCCTTGGTTTTTGTTGCAAGGGACTTACTGACTGTGGTAATAGGGACTATCCTTTTTTTCAGGGATGCAAGAAGGGAATTCAGCCCAACTGTATTGGGAAAGATAAGCTATTTCATGCAGATAATGGCTTTGATAACTCCAATGATGACTCAGCGGATTGACTGGTATTTAATGTCAGCTGCGTTGGCGCTTACAATCATTTCTGGAGTTTACGCGCTTGTCAAGTCCGAGTTCAGGCTTGTAAGGAGAAAAACAGAATTTGACGAATTCAGGATATTTAAGCTCCTGAAGTTTGCAGATATGTTCACATTGTTTAATGTTGCCTTGGGGCTGATAAGCATAGTATTCTCGATAAGCAACAGCTTTAACTATGCTGCTTTTGTGCTGCTGATTGCAGTTATTTTTGATTATATTGACGGAAAAATTGCATCGTCAATGCACCAGCAGAATTTATTCGGCAAAGAGCTTGACTCGCTGGCTGATACGGTATCTTTTGGAGTTGCGCCAACGATATTTGGATTCAGCCTGATGCAGTTTGCATCAAATATAAAGCAATTCCAGATTACTTTTGGCATAATAGCATTTACCATATTCCTATTCTGCGGCATCCTGAGACTTGCAAGGTACAATATAATGGATATGAAAGGGATTTATCAGGGAATGCCCATAACACTTAACGGCATAATTATACCATTGGCCTATTTTTTAGGTGTGCCAATCAAATTTTACCCTTATATTTATCTTACGCTTGGTATATTGATGGTTTCCTCATTCAGAATCAGGAAGCTGCCTTGATTTTACCATGAAGTTGAACATGGTTAGATAGCTCATGATTATAGATGCCATTAAGAAAAAGTCTTTATAAATAAAATTAATCAATAAAGCCAGGATTGTTATATATCCAAAACCAATATTTATTTTGCTTAAAGTTGAGGTTAGAATCTTTTTGTATTTCTTAAGATAATACAACTTAATAATTCCGATTAATATAATTGGCATTATCAATAAAATGCCAAAGTTAATTGAAATATATTTTGTATAAATAAATGCTATTAAAGTCGTAGAAACAAAAGTCCAGTCAGTAAAAGAATCAAAAATACTGCCAAAATCTGTTATCTGTTTCATTATCCTTGCTGAAATCCCGTCAAGCTTATCACCCAATGTTATCACTGCAAATATTAATAGAGAAATGTTTATTTTAGAATTCAAAAAATAATAAACAAAAGGCATAATTAATAAAAGCCTGAGCATAGTTATTAAATTGGGCAAATTGACGATTTTGTTGCCTGTCATCTGATGTATTCTGATTAAGTATTCTGCCCCTGAAACTACAGTCAGCAATACAGCAGCAACCATGGCATGCCAGCTTAGAGGCAGCTCTAAAAGCACAAATACTATTGCAACGCTCTGCACAACTGTCTTGGCTTTTCCGAAATTGCTTGCAGGCACAATCAGTTTAGAAGGAATCAGGTAAATTCTAATTGCAGTTATTATAACTTCTCTTGCAATAATTACAACAGCCATCCACAACTCAACACCTTTGCCAATCAGAAAAATCAATGCAATTGAAATTAATAACTTGTCAGCGATTGGATCGATAAGCTTGCCAAATTCTGTAACCTGTTTTTTCTTCCTTGCAAAATAGCCGTCGAGGAAATCAGAGACAGAAAGCATGCCAAAAATAAAGGCAGACAGAACGTTTTTATATGGGATATCAACCAAAAGAATAACGGCAAATAAAGGTATCAGGCTTATCCTTATTATTGTTATTTTATTGGGGACGTTGAATTTAAACTGCATAAAATAAAATATTTGCAACTGCTTAAATATTTTTCTGATTATATTGCGAACAATATGCAAAACTATTTAAATAAAATACCTAAATTTTTCTTCCATGGCAGAATCTTTTGTAATATTTTTATTAAAATGCTTTTATTTAATACTGCCTGCGTACTTTGCCAATATGGCGCCCGTGATAGTTAAAAAAATAGATTTTTTTGCGTACCCGATTGATTTTGACAAGCAAATAAGCAAAAAACCGATTTTTGGCAAAAATAAGACATTTAGAGGGTTGATTTTTGGAGTTATTTTTGCAGCTATTGTTGCATACTTGCAATTTTTGTTGTATAATGCAGGATTTTTCAGAAATATCTCATTCATCAATTATCAGAATTGGCTTTTGTTCGGGTTATTGATGGGAGCAGGAGCTTTGACTGGAGACCTGATAAAAAGTTTTTTCAAAAGAAGGCTTGATATTGCTCCAGGCGAAAAATTTATTCCATTTGACCAGACAGATTTTGTTGTTGGGGCATTGGTTTTTATAGTGCCTATTTTTAATTTGACTTTGAAAATATTTATTACATCATTATTATTAAGCTTTATATTGCACATTATAGTCAACCATATTGCTTTTTACCTGAAAATAAGAAACGAGAAGTGGTAGTCAAAGAAAGAACAGCAGGTTTGCAATTATAATAAATCCCATATTATAAAAAATAAGCTTGTAATAGTTTTTTTCTTTCCTGTTGTACAATAAAGATGCTGTTGGAATCCCATATAATAAAATCAGGCTTGATTCTATAGCAAAAAGATTTGAATTACTCAAACTTAAGAAAAACAAAACTCCAAGTGTAGCATAAATAATGATTGATTTTTTTAATAAATCGTTAAACTTGAATTCGATGAACAATAAAAAGAGAAAATAAACAATCAATACCACTAGATTAAGGTAAGCATTGGAATAATAAAACATTATAAAAATGAAAATTATCAACAGCAATATTTTTCTTAATAAAATGAAATATTTTTCCAATGGCTTTTGCTCTTCTGGCGCTATTTTTATAAGCAAAATGCCCATTAATAGGCCAAAAAAAGAGATTACAGAGGCAAAAAAATAATTAATGAATTGCATCTTACCTGCAAAGTTTTCTTTCTATATTTTCAATCTGCCTGACTCTTCTTCCATGCCTTGCCTTATTGCTGAAGCCTGTTTCAAGCCATACTTTTGCTATTTTTTTTGCTATTTTTTTGTTCAGAACTCTTGCTCCCAGGCAAAGCACATTGCTGTCGTTGTGCTCCCTGCTCATTCTTGCAGTATACTCATTAAAGCAGTTTGCAGCCCTTATCCCCTTTACCTTATTTGCAACAATTGCTTCTCCTATGCCTGTGCCGCACATAAGAATGCCCATGCTGTTATGCTTAGCAACCTTCTGCGCGACTTTAAGCGCTGTTTCCGGATAGTCGGTGCTATTTTCACCTGTATACGCCCCTAAATCATTGTATTTGTACCCTGATTTATCAAGAAATTTCTTAATCTCTTCTTTAAGCTTGAAGCCTGCATGATCCGAGCCCAGAAATATTTTTTGCATCGTAATATCACATTAAACCCAATATTTTTAAATCTTTTTGTAAGCCAGGGACTGTTTTGTATTTTTTTATGTCTTTGTGCTCTATCCATCTGAATTCAACATTTTCATGATCCAGCTTGACATTTTTTGATTTAACTTTACATAGGAAAGGGATTATTATCCAGCTCTTTTTATTATTTTTATCGTTTGTTTGAAATAGTTTTCCTTTCTTAATAATTATTGATTTTAACCCAGTTTCTTCCTTTATTTCCCTCAGCACAGTATCTTCTGCTGACTCAAATTCCTTTACATAGCCAGAGCAGAAGCTCCATTTGCTTGGATAATTCCAGTCTTTTGGCGATTTCTTCAGGATTAATACTTTATTTTTAAATTTGACAACGCCAGTAACAGCAAAATAGGTTTTCATTTTTAGGCTGCCAGCAGCAATGGATAAGCTGTAATTTGTGATATGTCATTGCGATACAAGGCTTTTTTCAATTTCGCATGTCCTGTCTCTTTAAAATCTTCTTCTGCTTGCCTATAGCCAAGAAAATGTGTCATGTATTCAAAAGGCGCAGCCAGAAGCTCGATAGTAAAATTCTTTATCCTTGACCACAATGAATTATATTTATTCTGTCCCTTATGGTTTGCATATACCAATGCGCCCAATCTGCCGAAATATTCTTCAAGATTAATTCTTCTTATATAATCTGACATTTTTTCCTTCAATTGATTAGACGGGTCGAGCAAATATTTCCGAGCAACATCATTTAACCTCAATCTGATTGAATGTGCAACCTCCTCGCCTATTGCCAAAGCATTGTTTACAGCATCATTTGAAAATATGTAGATATTATTAAAAAAATCATATGCTGCATAGACTCCTGCATTATCATCAATAATAATTTTAGGCTTCTTTTTACCTAGTATTTCTTTTTCTTTTTGATTAAGCTCCAGTTTAGATGCCAAAATTTCTTCTGATTCTTCTATCCTTTCCTTAAGTATTGCTTCAAGACTCATGCAATTTGGCAGGTTATAGAAATATATATTCTTTACTATTATTTACTGAAAAAAATCTAATACCAGCTTCCTCTCCAGGCTGAATGTCCCCATTGGATAAGCAGGTCAACTCCCAGCCTTTCAACTTGCAACGGCACATCGCAGGCGCCAAAGCAGGAGCCCATCCATATAACAGCAGAAGCTTTTGTATTCTGCTCTATTGCCTGCTGTATTTCTTTTGCCCTTGGCTTTAAGCCATCAGGCAATTGAATGCAGACTAATTTGGCATTATCTTTATTGATTCTTTCTATTACCTTGTTTAATTCTAGGTCGTAGTTGATCATGAGAAGAAAAAAGAAGTAGTTATAGTTTAAAAAGATATGCAAAGATTAATTCGGTTTCAACTCGTCATACCATTGATGTATTGTCTTTCCTTTATCATCCAGAACAGGAACTATAATAGGCGAATCAGGTGTTGCAACTTGAACATCTTGAGGGATACGATTTATATCCTTTATGAAACTCGCAAGATTTGGGTCCCTATGGGCAAGATCCAAAAATAGTTGATAACCATTTGGTGTATATTGTTTTAATGAATATTTATCTGTCCCATACACTATGCTATCTCCTATGTAGTTTGCAAAATGTACTGGCTCTTGCGTGATTTTTTGTCTTGCGGTATTTGAAGTTGCTAAAACTGTTGCCAAAGCAGCTATGCCCAAACCTATTAAAGATTTTTTATTCAATTTTATTTCAATTCCTTTTCTGCCACCTGGCTCTCCATCATAAGTTGTTATAGGCATTTTTATCACTCACAAAAACATTTCATCCATTTCAAAAGAAGAAAGCTCCTTCTTGTTTATCAATTTAGCAAAATCCTTGTCTTTCATCTTCTTTCTTGATTCCCTCATTACTTCAATCTGCTCCATGTCCTCATCTAAAAATAATTCTTCTGTTTCCATTTTTAATCACTTATTTTTTATTTTTAGTTATAATTTTAAATTTCATCCATTTAAGTATTTGCCAAGGTAAGCGCCTATAATGGTGCTTCCAATCACAGCAATAGGATAATAAATTCCCAAAGTAGCAGCTGCTAATGCAGTAGTGCCATATTTGGCTTTTAGCGCCAAAGCTGTAAGTCCTCCAACTCCAACACCGCCAACCAAACTTTCTAAATTTCCTTTCATTTTATCATAGCTTCCAATGGTTTTTTATCTCTGAATTGTGCAGCTGCGTTTTTGCCTCTTGTAGATGCCTCGCGAATTTTTCTTAATTCTTCTTTGGCACTCTCTGAAAACAATGCTTGAAGATTAAGCGTCGGATGAAAATTATTTGAATTATTTCCCGTAAAAGCATGTACGAAGGCATACAATTCTAATATCACTTCGTTATTTACTGCTGACTCACGTCCATAAACATTTAAATAGGTTTCCCAGATTATAGGTTTATCCCCTGCTGCTGGATTCTGCGTTTGTACTGGTTTTAAAGGCTGGTAACTACGATTAAATGCCATAACAGCATTATACCAGTCTGCAGGTCTTGCTTTTCCTAACATTGTAGTTAATAAGTTGAATTGTTATAATCCTCATTAGATGAATAATCTACTTGCTTTTCGTTTTTAGCGTATGAATTACTTTCTGCAGTTGAACAAGCTAAACACATAACAACCCCCAATTTATTTGTTACTTTGTAGTGATATAACTAGTATATAAAGATTTCGCTTTAAAGTATCAAAATAGAATTATTTTCAGTATAGAAAATAAATTGAGTTATTTTACAGGCTGTCTCATAAAGTGCTTACAATTAAAACAGAAATAAATAATCCTGTGCTTGTGGATTCTGACCCTGCAATTAACACCAGGCACTAAATAACTATAGCAATTCTTGCAGAACTTTTTCTTGAGGCTTGAGGGCAATCTTATCTTGTATTTCATAGCAATTCGCCGTGCAAGCTTAACATATTTGGCAGAAAGGCTTCTGTCTTTTTTGAATACGTGCCTGGCTTCGCTAAAAAGAAATTTAATTCTTTTTTTTGCTATTTGCTGCTGCTTTGCTGGTTTTTCGTAGTGTTTTTTGGGCATAAAGATTAAATGTTCCCAGTTAATATAAAATTATCTTAAAAGAAAATACAATCAAACAAACAAAGGCACCAGCACTAATGTTATAGTTGAAAGCAATTTGATTAATACATGAAGAGAAGGTCCTGCCGTGTCTTTAAACGGGTCTCCCACTGTATCGCCTGTCACAGCAGCTTTGTGGGTTTCAGAGCCTTTGCCGCCATAGTTGCCTTCTTCAATATATTTCTTTGCATTATCCCAAGCTCCTCCGCCATTATTAAGCATTAAAGCCATCAGAATTCCGGAGATTGTACCGACCATCAAGAATGCCCCTGCAGCTTCGTACTTCAGGGTCATTCCAACAACTACAGTCGTTATAACAACTAACAATCCAGGCAACACCATTTTTTTTAATGAAGCTTTTACACAGATGTCAACAACCTTTGCATAATCTGGTTTTTGTTTTCCTGTCATTATGCCCTTGTTGGTCTTCCACTGCCTTCTTACTTCATTTACAATAGAATAAGCAGCATCGCCGACTGCTTTAATTGCTAATGAGCTGAACAGGAATATCAGCATAGCTCCAATAAATGCGCCGACAAACACGTGCACTTTTGAAATGTCAATTGTAACACTCTGAATAAAGATACCTTTTGCATTTAAGTATTTTGCAACATCATCTAAGTAAGCGCTGAACAACAAAAATGCTGCCAAGGCAGCGCTTCCTACCGCATAGCCCTTTGTCAAAGCCTTTGTTGTGTTGCCCACTGCATCAAGCCTGTCTGTTCTTTTTCGTACAGATTCTGAAGCTTTTGACATTTCAGCTATTCCTCCGGCATTGTCAGTTATAGGCCCAAAATTATCCATCGCAAGTATATAAGCAGCTGTTCCAAGCATGCCCATTGTAGCTATAGCTGTTCCATATAAGCCTCCATGCTCAATTCCGCTTGATTTGCCTAAATAGAATGAAGCTAGCAAAGCAATTGACAAAACAATTACCGGCACTGCAGTTGATTCCATGCCAACAGCAAATCCTGTTATTATATTCGTCGCATGCCCTGTCTGAGAGGCTTTTGCAATGCTTTTTACAGGCCTGTAATGATGGTCTGTGTAATAAACTGTAATCCAGACGATCAATATGCTTGTTATTATTCCAACCAAACCTGCATAAAAAAACCATAAATTGCCTTTGAGAAGCCATTTTACCGCTATGTAAAACACAACTGCTGCAAGAAAGCTTGTGATATAATATCCCCTGTTTAATGCCTTCATCGGGTCTTCATCTTCATTTTTCATCTTTGTGAACATAATGCCTATTATGCTTGCTATTAATCCAAACGCCCTTACAACAAGCGGGAATAAAATACCTTTCAAGCCAAAAACTGGGTAAAGGGCAACTCCCAAAATCATAGCCCCAATATTTTCAGCTGCTGTGCTTTCAAACAAGTCAGCTCCTCTTCCTGCACAGTCGCCAACATTGTCTCCAACCAAGTCTGCAATCACAGCAGGGTTTCTTGGATCATCTTCTGGAATGCCCTTTTCAACCTTGCCTACCAAGTCAGAGCCAACATCAGCTGCTTTTGTATAAATTCCTCCTCCTAATTGAGCAAACAAGGCAACAAATGATGCGCCAAAAGCATATCCAACAATTAAAAAAGGAACTTCCTTTTCAGGAGCTCCAAGGCTGTACAAATAGTAAATCAAGGAAACTCCTAGCAGGGACATGGCAACTATAACTATGCCAGTAACTGCACCGCCTCTCAAAGCAGTAACAAATGCTTCATTCAAACTTCTTCCTGCTGCGCTTGATGTCCTGATATTTGTCCTGATAGAAACCCACATTCCAACAATCCCTGCCAATGCAGAGCTGAAAGCGCCAAACAAAAATGCAACTGCAGTTTTCCAGCCAAGTGCATTCTGGTTTAGAAATGTGTAAACACCATAGATAATAATTGCCAAAACAACAGTAAGAATCCCTATTGTGGAGTACTGCCTTTTTACAAAAGCCTCTGCGCCAATCTTGATTGCATTAGAAACTTCGTGCATTGATGCTGTGCCAGTATCCTTCTTTAGAATTTGCCTTGTCAGATATGCGGCAAAAAGCAATGCCAAAATGCTGATTGAAATTACTAAAGTCAGTAAATCCATTCCAAATAGAAAAATTAGGGGGTTTATAAAGTTTATTGAAAGTTATTTTTAGCCCTTTAAAATAGTAAAAATTATATGTACTAAGTCTTTTGATGCTATAAAATGCTGGAATTCCTTAAGAAAATCTTCAAAAATCAAGAGCAGGAAATTAAGCAAATAAGAGAAATAAAACTAAACTACGCTGAGGAATGGCTCAATGAAAAGGCAAAGCAATTGACAGAAGAAGTAAGGCAGCATATAGAAGAAATTCTTATGAAAGTTACTGAAGAGTCCCAAAGAACTAGAATTAATGCTGAAGTGCTTGAAAACGCAAAATTGCAGAACCCGAATATCCCTTTCAAGGCAAAGCAATACATGGAAGGGAACAGGAAGGCATATGTAAGGGCTATAAACTCGTTCATTGGACATATGGAAATAAACAACAAGGATTATTTTTATCTTCTTGGGTTTTGCAAGCAGTTTGATGAATTGATAAATGACTTAAACAAAGGCACTCTTAGGAGCTATACAATACTGCAGGAGTTTTTTGCGAATGAAACTAACAAAATTGCAACCAATCTGAAAAATTTTGACAACCTTTTCGCAGAGCTGAAATCTGCCCTAAATAATGACAAGATAGTCGCTGTTAATAATCTGATTGAAAAAATCAAGGACTTGAAAACGAAAACAAAACAGAAAATAAATTTGGATGTTGATTTCAAGGGCATGGAAGCCGGATTAAAGCTGGCAAACAGCGAAAAAGATTCAGTCATGGCAGAGATAATGGGCTTTAATAATAGCGAGGAGCATAACAATTTCTTGAATTTAAATGAAGAGAAAAAAAACAAGGAAAAGGCATTTTACCAGGACCAGAATCAGATACTGCAGTCTTTCTCTGTTTTGGAAAGGCCCTTGAGGAAATACTCGCATATTGCCTTTGAGCATGAAGAGATTGTTCTAGAATATTTAAAAAATCCGATAGAAACGCTTTCAACTGATAAAAATTTTGCAATATTGGAAATTTTAAAGAATTTGGAAAAATTGCTGCAACAGAATAAATTGCAGATTGACGAAAAGAAAAAGGAAAAAGCGCTTGAGGAAATAAAAAAAATCAACAAGGAATTTATCGAGCAGTTTTTGAAAAAATATTTTTCATTTAAAACGGAAATTGAAGGCTTGGAGAACAAAATAAAAGCCTCCGGAGTTGCTGAAAAATTCCGGAATTTCAACAAAAAGCTTGAGGAAATAAACCTGAAAATTGAAAAGGATAATGAAGAGCATAACAGACTAAAAGACGATGTTGTCAAAATAAATAATTCAATTGAAGATTTAAAAAATAAGATTGAAAGCTCTGTAAAAGGGATTTTTAGGGAAGATATAAAAATTATTGTTTAAATCCCTTATAGCTTTCCTCCAAAGCCTCTATCCCAGGCAGTTTCCTGCCTTCGAAAAATTCCAGAGAAGCTCCGCCGCCAGTGCTTACATGAGTCAATTTATCTGCATATCCGAATTTCTCGACTGCAGCAGCAGAATCACCCCCTCCGACAATAGTTACTGCTCTTAGGGTTGACAAAAATTTTGCAATCTCTTTTGTGCCGGAAGAAAATTTTTCAAACTCAAAAACGCCCATAGGGCCGCTCCAAATAACAGTTTTTGCATTCTTTAATGTATGCTTGTAGCTTTCTATTGTTTTTGGACCTATATCTAGCCCCATCCAATTATTTGGAATATTGTCAATATCAACAACTTTTGAATTGGCATTTGCATCAAACTTGTCTGCAACGACAACATCAACAGGAAGAACTACTTTTTTGTTTTCTAAGATTTTTTTTGCCAAATCTATGAATTGTTCCTGTACTTTTGAATTTCCGATATTTTTGCCCTGTGCTTTTAAAAAAGTAAAAATAATTGCACCGCCAAGCAATAAATTATCAACTCTTGATAATAAATTTTCCATTATGTTGATTTTGTCGGCAAACCTCTCATCACCTAATTTTGCTCCGCCTATCACTCCTATAAATGGTTTTTCGGGATTTTCCATTGCCTTTCCCATTATTTTCAGTTCCTTCTCAACAAGAAAACCAACGGCAGACTGCAAGTATTTTGCAACTCCGTAAGTTGATGCATGTGCACGATGGCAAGTTCCAAATGCATCATTAACATAAAGCTCTGCCAAACCAGCCAATTGCTTTGAAAATTTTTTATCATTCAATTCCTCTTCTGGGTGAAACCTGAGGTTTTCAAGCAATATGACGTCACTTTCTTTCATTTTATTTACTTCTTTATTTACACAGTCACCAACACAATCGTCCAATTTTTTCACTTTTTTATTTAATAATTGCCCTAACCTTAATGCTACTTTATCAACCCTTAAGGAATCAACGACCTTGCCGTCCGGCCTGCCCAGATGCGAGCATAAAATTATTTTAGCTTTTCTTTCAATAAGATATTTTATCGTTGGCAGGCTTTCTCTTATTCTTTTGTCATCTGCAACATCATTTGTTTTTTTATCCAAAGGGACATTAAAATCAACCCTGACAAGAACTCTTTTTCCCCTGACATCCAAATCATTTAAAGTAAAAAACTTCTGCATAAAGAAAGCTGATTTCGGCTTATTTTAAAGGTTTTTGGTTTTTATATTATCTAATTCTTTCCTCATGTAATTTTCAATTCTTCCAGACATATTTATTCCATTCTGTTTGCAGTAATTTCTGAATTTGTTGAATAGCTCTTCATCTATTGTAAATGCAACTCTTGTTTTATAGATTCTTTTTTTGAATCTTCCAGTTCTGTCCAGTTCTTCAAATACTGTAAGCACATCCTGGTTTTTTGCGATTACTTCTTTTGCTTTTTCAAGGAATGATGGCATTTTTTATCAGTCTCATTAGTTTATTTATATCAGTTATATTTTTCTTTGCTATGCTCCAAACGATTTTTATCAACTTGTCTTTATCATATTCCAAATCATTATTTTCAAAATATGTGATTATAGTAATTATAGCTGTTCTTTTATTGCCATCTTCAAAGCTGTGGTCAACAAGCAAGCTTCTAGTAATATAGCTCAATTCGTAAAGCCAGCTTTTTTTGTGTTTTGCTGTTGACAAAGCAAAATCCAAGCTGTCTTCATTATGAAATTTGCCAGTACTGCCTATTTCTTGATTTATTCCGATTAAATCTTTCTTGTTCAAGCTTATCATTTTAGTATATATTTATATATATAAATATATATAATTAGTATATAAAGGTTTCGGTTTTTCCTTGATTTTCCTCACCAGATTTTTTCTTAAATTATAAGTATTCGCCCACATTGCATAGCCAAGCCATTTAACCCTAATATTTTTCAACTTCTCGCCTTAATCCAGAAATAAAGGTAAATAAAAAATCCGAGAACTAAAAGAAAATTTATTACTGTTAATATAACAACAGTCCACATTATTGATTTTTGCTTTTTGGATTTGTCCACAACAATAAAATAGAATTAGATTTTAAAAAACTATGCTTTTGCCTTTATCCTTTTCATCCTGAAGATATTTTCCCTTTCCATCTCCTCCAGCCTCAGCTGGATAAATGCCCTTATTTTCTCCAAATTCGGGATAACAACAAATTCGAGCGCATTGACCCTCCTTTTTGTTTTTTCAATCTCATTTAATAATTTCTTCATTGATGTCTCAACCTCTGCAGCAAGAATTATTTTTTCAACGACTTTTTCGTAAGCAGCTGCTGCTTCGTCGATTGCAGAAGAATTATAGATTCCATAGCCTCTTTCCATGAATGCCTTTTTTATTTCAGAAGACTCTATTTTCGGGACTTTTACGCCCATGATGTTTCTAGCTGCAAGCTTTACATCAGGAATATCTGGAATAGCCATTGCAATTGACTTCACTTTCAGATCACCTTCCAAAGTTCTTGCAATGTTTATTTTTTCCAATGCAATTTTGTACTCATCAACCAATTCCTGCCTTAATGTTTTTGCTTTTTTAAGAATATCAAAAAATTCAAGAATCAGGCCGTCTCTCTTTTTCTTAAGCAAGCTATAACCGCTTCTAGCTAATCTTATCTGTTTTTTTAACTTTAATAATTCACTTCTCGTCGGTTTTACATCCTGTGCCATTTTTTAATTAAAATTTTTATTTTAATTATCAATATTATAAAATCTAACCCTGTTTACTGCTGCCTGTAATATTTCTTCTTCAATTCCGGGCTTATTCTTGTCAATTCGTTTTCTGGCAGCACGCCCAGCAATCTCCATCCAAGGTCTAAAGTTTCGGCAATGCTCCTGTCTTCGTCTCTTTTCTGCCTTACAAACTTATCCTCAAAATCTGCGGCAAATTTAAGCAGTTTTTTATCTCTATCGCTTAACGCTTCTTCCCCGACGATTGCAACTAATCCTCTTAAGTCTCTGCCTTCTGCATAAGCTGCATAAAGCTGGTCAGATACCTGCTTATGGTCTTCCCTTGTTCTTGTTGGCCCAATGCCCAAATTCATAAGCCTCGAAAGGGAAGGCAGAACATCTATGCTTGGATAAACTCCTTTTCTGTGAAGCTCTCTTGACAATACGATCTGTCCCTCTGTGATATAACCAGTTAAGTCGGGGATCGGATGTGTTATATCATCACCTACCATTGTCAAGATTGGGAGCTGCGTAATGCTCCCTTTTTTTCCTTTGATGACGCCGGCTCTTTCATAAATTGTAGCAAGGTCTGTATTGTGTAAAAGCATATTACCACATGCATCGACAAAATTCTGGTTACCTTCTACACTTAAGTCATATACATATTCTTCTGTTGGCTCTACAAATTCAACTTTAGATACTTTACAACCAATTACATCATTTAAAATAGAATGTTTAACTTTCAGTTTGGTAGATAAATATACTTTCCATGCGTCTCTTCCCTTCCACTTGTAAATTGTAGGTATTCTGTCTGGGAATAGTTGTCTTGATAATAACATCATATCGTCTCTTAAACCAGGACTTATCGTAACCATATCATATTGAGTAATTCTATATCTGGGATCTGTTAATTTTCCGTCTCCTGCATAATAAGCATCGAAAAATGCTTTTTTCTCATTATTTGGAGCGTTAAATAATAAATTTGGAATTCTTTTAAAATTTGAACGATGCCTACAGCCCAAAGTATTTACAAATGTTTCATAATAAACTTTTCCCCCGATAGAAGTTCTTATTGTGCCGGATCTTTTGTCAGATATAAAAACTGAAGGTTTAGATTTAAATGCAAGCTTGTAATTACCTACTATATCTTCTATCATTTCTTCCGAATTGCTGTCTATTTTGATATAATGGCACCAACAATTTCTGCCATTTGTAGTGTCCAAGTATCTTGTTGCGTGTCCTTCAGCTACATAATAGCCAGCTAATTTTGCTAGCGGCATACTAATAGAGCTTGTTTCTTGTATTGATGGTATTTTGTTGATGTGTACAACCAAATCTTCTTCACCTATCTTACCGGCTTCACATAATTGAATTTTCCTATTTTTTAAAGTGAAAATACTATGGTTAGGTGTAACTATTGTTTCTCCCATCTGTGTTGTGATTTTACAAAGCTTTCCATTATATTTATGTCTTAAAATTTGTTTTATGGGATTGAAGTTTGATTTTCCATTTGCGTCTGCACTTAAAGCCTGCCAACCATTTACTTTAATTCTTTCTTCAAATTTATCTGATATTTTTTCGCTCTCTAAAGATAGAATACCAAAGAGTTCACTAATCTCGATAACTCTAATAATCCCTGCTGGGTCTTTTACTATAACCCTTCTACTACCATCAACACTATACATATAACCAGGGTAGCCCCTTCTTCCAGGGATTTCTTCCCGAGCAGCACCTATTTCGCGAAGGCTTTCACAATAATTCGTCATATCAGTCAAAATAACAAGGACATGGCTTTCATGCTCGTAGGCAAAATACTCAGCTGCAGTCAATGCCATTCTTGGAGTCACTAACCTTTCAACAGCAGGATCATTTGCAAGATTCAAAAAAACAATGCTT
>CAYIKX010000005.1:0-18113 GCA_964364025.1 uncultured Methanosarcinales archaeon | reverse complement strand
AAATATATAAGAATAGTCAAGGTTTATTCTTGAAGTGTACCAAAATACGCAAACAAGAAAGAATTGCGACAGGAGTGCAGGCCAATGCCCCCATGTAAATCCCGTGTATAAGCCTCCTGAAAAAATAATAAGCGAGATTGGAAGGGCGATAACAGCAACATTCTTGTTAAACTGCCTTATTATAAAATACATCAGCAAAGAAGCCAAGCCAGCAAACAAAAAAACCAGGAAATAAATCGTATCATAGACCTCTAAGCCGCTTAAGTGAGAAAGCATGACACTTAAATGGTAAAGAATTGGCGGATAATATCCAATCACGCCTTGAATTCCCGACGAGATATAACTAGCTTCATTTTTATAGTTGCCTGCATCTTTTATGCTTTGCGCCCTGACTTGATGCTGAAAGGTATCAGAGGCAAGATATGCATAAGGAAAGTCATGCTGAAGCCTGTTGTCAAACAAGCTGCCATTTCCCATAAGCAAAAAAACTGCAAAGAAAACTATTAAAAAGGTTTTTTCTAAAGTTGCTTGTGACAATATAAATTTTTTATTTAACTCAGGATTAATTTTTACCACCATGTTTTGATTTCTTCCTATAGACGAAATAACCAAAATAAGCAAGAATTATGAGAGCAGCAAGAGCAGATATTAATCTTCCTATCCTATAAGAACTTGGCTTGTACTCAAAGACTAATTTTCCTTTGCTGTCATCTATGTAAACAGCGCTTATTATGTTGTTTGCCTCAAATATTAAAATTTCCTTGTCATCAATACTGGCTTTCCATCCTGGGTATTGGGAGTATTGCTCGCTCAAAACTAAAAATCCATGATTGTTATTTAAATCTATAACAGCACTATTGAAATCGGGATATTTTATTTCAGCTTTTTTTAGGGTTGAAGTTTTATTAAATGAAGACAGCGCATTGTTGATTTTTTCTTCTGAAAGCTGATTTTCCTGAGCGAATATGTTTGGAAATATCACCCCACCACTATCCAAATAAGTTTTTAATTTAACAATATCGTTTTGGCTAGGATTTTTTATCAATATTACTGCATTAAATTTTTTTAGAAGCTCCAAATTAATTTTGTCCAAGGATTGCTCACTTATGAGCACAGTATTGGAAGGATTAAATTTTGGATTCATCATTAAAAAAAATACTATTCTGTCTGCACTATTTTTATCTCCCAAAAGAAGGATACTGTGCTCTGCAAAATAGGCCCGCGGCAAAAACAAATCATTCTTGTATAAATAAGGGCCATTCGATTTTTTAGGCTGGCATATATTAATGCCATTTTTATATGAACCGCATTCCTCAAATTTTTTCACCAAACTGAAGCCAGAAATATTTAATGGCTGCGTGGAAGTCATGTACTTCATGTTAAGCATGCCAAAAATTTTAGCAGGCTGGTTGTTTGCCACGCTTAGAAAAACAGGCATGTATCTTACCAGCCAAGTATTGTCATAACCATATATATCCTGCAATCCTAAAGGAATTGAGTAATAGTCAGTCCCCCAATCGATCCCGTTGGTTTCGTATACTTTAAATCTGAACAAATCGTTGTCTTTACTCATGTATTGCATAACTTGGTTTTTCTCAAGCTGGAAGTTTATGTTATCAAATTGCAATTGCTTAGGACCAAAAATAGCGAGATTTATTAGAATAGCAGCTACAATTAATATGTAGATTGAACTTAAGTAATATTTATTAAATATTTTAAACCTTTTTTGGATTTCTGATAACAGATTTGAAGCTCCTAAGCCTAATAGCACTGAAACAGGAAATGTAAATAAGAAAATCACTTTATTTAGGCCTCTCATTTTATTAACCAGGGGGACATATTTCCAGAGAAAGTATACTAGAGGGGATTTTGAAAGGATGCCGATTGCAAATAGAATCAATACAAAAAATAATAGCAACTTTTTTTTCTTAATGCTTAAGAATATGAATGGCAATAAAATGAGCCCTATTATTCCAAACAAAATCAAAAAATTTTGAATTGTAAAGAAACCTGTGACTACTAATGCCTCAAAAGGCATTCCATTTTCTCTTGTTCCGGTAACTTTCAGCAATTCCAACAATGGCAAAATTTTTATTGCAGAAATGCTTAAAAAAACAATAGCTAGAGCAACTCCAACCAATAAAGCCTTAAACAGCTTTCTAAAAAAATTTTGCCCAATTGAGTGGATAAATAAAATTACTGCCAATAAAAATGCTACAAACAAGCCTTCTTGAGGACTTCCGCCTAAAATCACAAATGCGTACGAGATTCCTGCAAAGGCAGAATAAAGCATCCAGTCCTTGCTATTGAAGGCTAATAGGGTGAATAGCAAAATAAAAGGCAGCCATGCATACACATTCAAAATATTCATATGGCCAGAAACTATCTCTCCAAGTAGATTTCCATTAAGTATGTAGAATAACGAAGCTAAAAAAGAAATTTTTGGTTCCTGTTTCATGTAGATGAACATAAAAAAATACATTCCAATTCCTGCCAGGAAGAGATGAAAGACATAAGCCCATTTTAATCCCAGCCAGGCAGTAGGGGTCAATATCAGAAATATCCAAGTGGGATTGAAAACCTGGACTTGTGGTTTTGCAAAAAATGGCATACCACTTAAAGTGTAAGGGCTCCATAATGGAATGCTCCATTTGTTTAAACTATTTTTAAGCACTAATGCATTTGATGCATGATAGGCAAAATCTGTTCCTGTCCCGCTTATGTCAGGGTCGCCGCGCATAGGCACCCAATATTGTCCTGTCAGATAGTCAGGCAATACAAACCAGCATGTAAAGAATATCAATATTATGCATATGATATGCGTCTTATTTTTTTTAATTGTAGAAAACATTTGAGCAACTGCCTATATTTTTTCCATCTCTACTATAGTATTTACATACCAATAATCTATAACCTTCTTTATTTTAAAGTAACCGCTCTTTCTTATTAAATCCAACCATTCCTTTTTTTTATAGACTGTCAAATGAGTGTGGTTCCATTCTTTTCCAAACGTTTTCTGCCAAAACCACCAAAATAGGGTGAATAATAGATTATTGTTTGGGGTAGACATGATTAAAGTTCCTTTATCCTTTAAAACTCGGTGGATTTCTTTCAATGCAATAGCAGGATTGTCTATGTGCTCAATTACTTCTATTGCTGTTACAACATCAAAACTTTTGGCTTTATGTGGGATGTCTGTTATGCTTCCCAGCTTAAAGTTGAATTCTATATTCCGAGGCTCTATATCTATTCCCTGCCCATAGCCGATATACCTTAAAAAGCTTCCATCTCTCATGCATTTTGCAGGAGCCCCGCAGCCTATATCAAGCAAATTCTTGTTCTTGTTTTTTATTAAATTTTTGACTATCTCGTATCTGCCGTAATGGTGCTTTTTTCTTAAAAAATCAATGAAGTTAAGCATAAAAAACTTTGGTTAGTTCAGAGCCGCTATTTAAATAGTTTGCTATGGAGTTAAAAATCAATCGTCATGCCTATTTAATTAAACAAATAGTGTTCAATCAAAAAACCTGTACTTTAAAAGGTAATATGCCGCTTTAACTCCATCTATCCATGTAATCTTTTTTCCTTCTTCAAATTTTCTTCCAGCAAAGCTAATAGGGACTTCGTAAATCCTATAGCCTTTCTTGAGTATTTTTGATGTGATTTCAGGCTCAAAGTCAAATCTATTAGCCCTTAATCTTATGCCTTTAATTACCTCCTTTCTAAATACCTTGTAGCCTGTTTCCATATCGGTTATTTTTGCACCATAAAGCAAATTTGTCATAAATGTAAGAAATAAATTGCCCATATAGTGAAGCTTGTAAATATTTTTCATGTCTTTCCTTAATGCATTTAATCTCGAGCCGTAAACTACCTTTGCTTTTTTACCGATTATCGGCTTTAACAATTTCCCATAATCATCTGGATTGTATTCAAAATCAGCATCCTGAATTAAAATTATGCCACCAGTGGAATTTTTGAGTCCTGTCCTTATAGCAGCGCCCTTTCCCATGTTATTTTTGTGGTAGAAAATTTTTATTGAAGAATCTTTTATTTTTTTTAGGATGTTTTTTGTGCTGTCTGTTGAGCAATCATCAACAATAATAATCTCTTTTTGGATATTGCCAATTTTTTTCCCCTTTACATTTTCAATGACTTTTGATATTGTCCTTTCTTCATTATAAACTGGGATTATAATTGATAGCTTTGCCATAAGGCAGAAAAATTTTAGGGCGTTTAAAAAACTATTGATTTAAGAAATATATTGTCAGATGAATCTCTTTAGTTAAATTATTAAATAGAAAATATAAACATAAACAATAAAATAAAAGCTGATATTAGAGATAATGAACCAAAAATCTTCTCTATTGGCAAAACTTGATACTTAAGAGTAATTGTGTTCCCTTTGATTGTATTGATTAAAATCAAGTCGTGATTGCTGGCTAATACAGGAACTTCTTGTCCATTTATGTACGCTTTCCATCTTAAAAAGTATGCTTCCTTGAATGTTACCCAGTCATTATCGTTAAAATTCCCGTAAATCTCAACTTCTGTCGGGCTAATTCTTTTAAAGTCAAGTTTTTCTGGTTCTGTGACATTTTTAGAAAAAGGAAAATTATTATCAAAATCATAATGTGTACTCAATGTAACATATTTATATCCATCTTTCTCTTTGTATACATTTTCGTCCACATTCCTTAAAACACTTACTTTTTCTGCGTAATTAGTATTATTAACAACAAAGAACACTAAGTATTGGTTCTGGTAAATGGGATAAGTAGAATTTGGGTATAGTTTTTTTGCTACAAAATCGCCTATAGGGTGTCTTAAGTCCAGAAAGATATATTTATAGCCGCCTAATCTTAGGTAATTAGACAGCTCTGTTCCTGACATAGCAAGCAGAGTATCGCTCTGGCCAAAGGAATGAGAATCATGTATTTTTGAATAGATGGCTCTTGAACGCGCAACTTCGGTTAAATGGTATCTTGAAAAATATCGATCAGTCAGTGTAGCCATTCCTGTGTCTACTGCATTTGCAAACAAGCCATAGGTAATTATTCTTCCGTCTTGCGGAAGGCTCTTAACAAAATTTATTTCCCTTTCAAAAAATCTGCCTGATACAAATTCTTCTGTATGCACATTCTCAATATTCTTCTTAACGAATGGCAGCATATGGATAAATCCTACCAGTAAAACTAACGTAAGGAGAAGCTTAACATATTTTTGTTTAATCAGAATTATAAAAGCACAAATCCACATGACAAATAAGATTATAAGATATGGCTGTGCTGTCCTGTATGTATACTCAAGATGCCCTATCATTGGGATATTAATTATTATTGAGGATATGAAAAAATGAATAAGATAAGCTCCGGAAAATAATTTCAGATTGTGAGGAATCTCTGATCTTAAGAAACCCAATAATATAACAATTGATATCAATCCGAAAATCGTTATGAAAGGCCCGGCTTTTTTGTCATCGTTTCTGTTAATATCAGGGTATCTTAACGAAAGCGGCCAGTCATAGATAAAGGAATATGAATATTCGTATGGACCCAGTAGGAAATTTTTCAAGACTATTTTTGGCTTTTCTTCCAAAAAATCCTTGTATACAATTGTCGGCATTATATAAAATGCCGGGAGAGAAATCAGTATAAGGGCAATGCCAAGTGCCTTTAGCTTATTCCTGAGCAGCCAATTTTTTACGTGAATAATCTCTCTGGAGAAATAAAGCTTTATCATAATCAATAAAAGCAAAGAAGAAGCTATTAAGACAATTCCAACGCCATGGGGAACATGGATGACAAAAGTCAATAGGATCATGTATAAAATGAGCACCATCTCTTTAGGATTGAAAGATTTTTCAAGTATCAATGAAAAAATCAAGTAGTTTATTGGAAAACCAAAGAATTGCTTAAAGCTCTCCAGAAGCTGAACAAAGTAAAAATTAAGCCCGATGCTTATGCTGCCCAATGCGATAACCGCTAAGTTTAATAAATTATTTTCCAATTTTTCTTGGAAATTGTCAAATATAGACCTCAGCAGCAGGCTTAATGACAAAGTTGATATCAAAAGTATGAATGATGAGTAAGCATTATAAAACAGTATTGATGGAATAAAATAAAGCAGAATATTTGCAAAGGCGATATGCGAAAACATTAGCGGAGCTTCGAATAAAAACTGGGCCTCTCCAGATTGGGAAGCCGGGTCGTATATTGGAAATTTTCCATAAGTATTTGCGCTTTTGACAATTAAATTAAATTTTGAATACTGGTGCGTGCCATTAGAAATGAATAAACTATGATCATTGACTATGTTAACAGTCACAAAAATAACTGCAAGCAACGCCGACAAGATTATTACATATTCTTTAAAATCCAGGTAAAGAAATTCTAGTGTTTTTTTCTTTTTGAGGACAGTAAAGATAGCTATAATAATAGGCGTATAAAAAAATGCCAATATAGTGAATATGTTTAACTGTAAATCAAAATAGTTTGTTGTAGTATAAATCAATATTGTCGGGAGCAACGACACTGCAAAACCAAGGATGTAATTTTTTATGAAGCTTCGCTTTGTCAATAAAAATCCAAATACCATAAATGGCAAATATATCAAGAAAATTGACATTACATAAGGGAAAGGTATGAAAGCTATCAAAATGAATAGAAAATTTTCTAATTTGTCATTGATTTTATTTTTAATAAAAAGATTTGTTAGTATTACTACAATTACAAATAAAATGAGAGATGTAAGTTGAGGTTTTTTAAATATTAAAGAAACTAGAATAATATAAGCTGTAAAAAGGATATAACTAAGCTTAATTTTCATTTTAGAAAATAAATGACTAAATCTTTAAAAAATTATTGATTTTTATAAACATTAAGAATTTTGTTTATTAATCCAGTTGTTGAATAGCTTTTTTCTGTTCTGACAATTTTAACTTTTCCATTATTCTTTTCAACAACATATTTTTCTACGATTTGGTGCATTTTGTAATCGCCTGCTTTTACATGAAAATCTGGCTTAAGCTTTTCCAGCCATTTTATTGGAGTTTTTTCATTGAAGGGAAAAACATAATCAACGCTTTCAAAACCAGCCAAAACACCTATTCTTGATTTCTCGTCATTAATAGGCCTTTCGTCTCCTTTGTTCAGCTTGACAGAACTGTCTGTATTAACGCCAACAATCAAAACATCACCAAGTTTCTTAGCCTGTTCCAAATACTTAACATGCCCAAGATGAATAATATCAAAGACGCCATTTGTTGTGACTATTCTTTTGTTCTGTTTTTTTAGGGTTTCAACTATTGGGATTAATTTTTGTAATGTAGTGATTTTTTGTTTAATCATTTTTCCTTATCCATTCAGCGGCATCAAGCAAATCTTTTGCAACATAATCTGCTGTTACGTCATCTTTTTCCTTCTTTCCATGACCAGTCAAAACCAAAATCGTTCTGCATCCTGCATTTCTGCCCATTTCAATGTCTGATTTTTTATCCCCTATAACAAAAGATTTTTTTAAATTAATTTTGAATTCCTTTTCCGCGTCTTTTAAAAATTTTATTTTCGGCTTCCTGCAACCGCAGTTGTCTTCCGGCTTGTGCGGGCAATAATACGTTTTTTGGATTTTTATATTGTGTTTTTTAAGTTCTTTCAATAAATGATTATTAAAATTTTCAAAATCCTTTAATGTATAATATCCCCTTCCAATGCCAGATTGGTTTGTTATTATAAACAGCTTATATTCTTTTAGTAATTTCAATCCTTCTATAGCACTTGGAATTAGTTTAAAATCTTCTATCTGGTAAGGGTATACAATATCTTCTACTAAGACGCCATCGCGGTCTACAAAAATACCTTTTATCATAAATTTTCAATTTCTCTCTTTATTTCTTCAATGCTTACAGAAGCAGTGCCTATCTTGCCGACTTTTATGCCTGCTGCAATGTTTGCAAGCATGGTAGCTTCCTTAAAATCTGCGCCTGATGCTATTGCAAGAGCTGCAGTTGCAACAACTGTGTCGCCTGCTCCTATCAAGCTGTAAACTTCCCTTGCTTTTGCCGGGATGTGTGTTATGCTGCCATCTTTCTCGAATAAAGACATGCCCTTTTCCCCTCTTGTTATCAAAACATTTGTATTTAGATATTTCAAGAGTTTAGAACCCGTTTCCAAAACAACATCATCACTTCCATCCTCTATATTTGTCATCTCGCATGCCTCTGCATTATTTGGGGTTATCAAAGTCACATTTGAATAAAAATTGAGATGCTTTGGCTTCGGATCTACAACCACAGGCTTGTTATTATTTTTTGATATTTCTATCAGGTTATTGCTTATCTCTTGAGTTACGACACCTTTTGCATAGTCAGAAATTACTACAACATCAACTTCCTTTATTTTTGCACTAAGAAATTCTATTAACTGCTCCTCAATGCTTTTATGGACATGCTCTTTCTTCTCATAATCAACCCTCAGTAATTGCTGGCTTCTCCCGATAATCCTTACTTTTTGGGTTGTTGGCTTGTCTTTGTCCAAAAAAATGCCGTTTATGTCAATATTTTTTTTCTTCAGTTCCTCCAGAAGAATATTTTTTGCCTCGTCGTTTCCGGCAATTCCCACCATAAATGCCTTCCCGCTGAGCGCAGATATGTTGTTGGCTACATTTGCAGCTCCGCCTGCCTCATATGTTTCCCTCAAAACATTGACGACCTGAACAGGCGCTTCAGGGCTTATTCTTGAAACATCTCCCCAGATGTACTTGTCAAGCATTATGTCTCCTATGACTAGGATTTTTTTATTCTTGAAATTGTCTAACACTTTTAACAATCTTTGTTTCATTTATTTTCACCTTTAATATTCTGATTTTTTATTTTTTTGATTTTCGAATTATTGTATTTTTATTCAAATTTTTTCAACAATCTTTCTATGCAATGTAGGCATTGTTTTTTCATGCTTTTCGATTATAATAAAACCTTTTCCCCCCAAGGATGTTGGCCTTTGCACTACATTCTCCCTAGGCCTGTAATGGTCTATCATGTCAAAGTTAGCAGCGGTTATTTTCTTGACTTCACAGCCAAGGTTTCTTGCGATTGTCAAGGCCTTTAAAAAAACTTCTGGCAGAATGACTGCGCAGCCGATATTCAATATAACGCCGTCTTCCAATTTGCTGACACTTTCTGCAAAAATCTTAAAGTCTCGATAAGATGTTTTTCCAACTGCGGCACCATCACAACTTGGGTGCTGATGGATTATATCTGTTCCAATAGCAACATGAACAGTAACTGGAATATTCAGCTTATAGGCATAATACAAAATGCTGTATTCTTTATTTTGAAGATTTAAGTCATTAATTTTTTTACCGATTGAATAACCAAATCCAAAATTCTCTCTGGCACCTTCTTTTATTGCTTCATTTAGAATTCTTCCAGTTTCCTCAATCATTCCAAAAGTGCCATCTTCAATTGCCTGCTCTACATATTCAGATGTCTCTCCAATCAAAGCAAGTTCAAAATCATGAATTGGGCCTGCACCATTCATTGCAATATGTTTAATAATGCCTTTTTTCATCAAGTCGATAATCAATAAACTCATACCTACTTTTATGACATGAGTGCCCATCATCAATATTATTTGTTTATTGTTTTTGTGAGCGTTAATTATTTTTTCAACAAGCTCATTGAATTCTTTTGAATAAACTAATATTTTCGAATTCTCCGGCTTAATTAAATCACTCAACTTTACTTTATTTTTTCTTTGTTTGATAGAAATAGTCCTTATCTTTGTGAAATCCAGCATCTTAGCCACCAAATAGCTCATTTTCAACAACTTCACATATGATATGCAGGATCATAAGATGGGCTTCCTGGATTCGAGGAGCATTATAAGAGGGCACAATTATCTCAACGCTGGAGATGTTTTTTAGTTTGCCGCCATCTTTTCCAAGAAGCCCAATAACATAAAGGTTAAGTTTTTTTGCAGCATCTACAGCTTTAATCAAATTTTTTGAATTTCCGCTAGTCGATAAAGCAATAAAAACATCACCTTCCTTTCCTAGAGCTTCAATCTGCCTTTCAAATACTGCATCAAAACCATAATCATTGCCAATCGCAGTTATTGCTGCCAGATCTGTTGTCAATGCAATTGCCGGAAGAGCTTTTCTTTCCAGCTTGTATCTGCCTGTAAACTCTGCGGAAATGTGCGAACTCATAGATGCACCCCCACCATCGCCTGCTAGCAATATTTTTTTATTATTTTTTAATGTGTTTATTATCAATTGAGATGCTTTCTCTATTTGAGGTGACAATTTTTCACATAGCTTTATTGTATCCGAACTTTCATGAATCATTGATTTTATTTCATTTGTCATTAAAAACACCTTTAGTATGAATACTTCATACCTTTATTAGCTTAAGTATTTAAAACTTTCGCTTTTGAAGCATATTGTATAGAATATAAATGCTTAAATAGTAATACTTTATACTACTAATTCATACCATGGCTAAGTCCAAGATCGCTATATCAGTTGACAACTCTCTGCTTAAATTAGTTGACTCAAAAGTGGACGGCTCTGTTATAAGAAGCAGATCACAAGCAATAGAATATTTTCTTAAGAGGGGGTTGCAGGAGCAGTCTGTAAATGTTGCTGTTTTATTGTTAAAAGGAGAGCATCAAGAGTTTGCATTGAAAGAGGTTAAAGGTTTATCGCTAATAAAACAACAAATAACTTTTTTCTCAAATCATGGAATAAAAAATGTTTATATTGTCACGCAACACACAAAACATATCAATTCGCTTTTAAATGAAATTTCAGATTCAAAAATAAATGTCGAGATTGTAGAGAAACAGGCAAAAGGAAATGCAGAGGCGCTAATTGCAGTAAAAGACAAAATAAACAATAATTTTGTTGTTATGTCCAGCGATACATATAACAATTTTGATTTGTTGAAGATGATAAAGAAGCATATGGACTCTGATAAATTGGCTACAATGGGCTTGATGACAAGGGAAAAGACAAGCAGCTATGGAACTGCAATTCTTGATGGCGACTTAGTTGTAGATTTTCAGGAAAAGCCGAAGCATTATTCAACAAATATTGTCAACGCGGGAATTTACATCTTCAAGCCAGAAGTGTTTGAGTTATTTGAGGATGCTATTTCCTTGGAGAAGAATCTATTTCCGAGATTAGCGAGATTAAAGCAATTAGTGGGATTTTTTACGTATGGGGAGTATGTGCATTTTGGGGTTTAAATTAATTCCTCGACTTCCTTCAAGGCATCATTGACACTAATGTTCTTCATGCATTTCTGGTAATCGTTTGAGTTTTTTGGATAAAGGCAATCTGGCACTTGCCCTTTGTGTACATTGATGCAGGGGCTGAACTGGCAGTTATACCCTTTATACAATCCAATATTGCCTTTTCCATAAGGACCAAACCTGACAGGCAGATTAGGACCAAACAGTCCAAGAGTTTTAATTCCCTGCGCAGCTGCAATATGCATCGGCCCTGCGTCATTTCCAACAAACAATTTACACTTTGTCATTATATAAAATAATTGGTTTAAGTTTATTTGTCCAGCAGCATTTATTGTCTTATCTTTATTCTCCATTTTATCCTGTAGTGATTTTATCAAGTCATTCTCTTCTGGAATTCCGGTAAAAACAATTTTTGCATTGTATTTTGATATTATTTCATCGCAAAGCTCAGCATACCTGTCATAAGGCCACATCCTTGCTTTTGCGGATTCTGCAGCGCCAGGTGCAACGCAAACAACAAAATCGCTATTTTTCACATCATTATTTTTTAAAAACCTGTCAACAAAATTTTTATCAGCCTTTGAAAAACTTAATTTCGGCAATTTTTCAATGCTGTAATTTACATTTAATGCCCTTACCAAATCCAGAAATGTCTGCACAGCATGCTGTTTGTCGTTATATTTTACTTTTTGCGTATATAATTTTGCTCTGGAGTTATGGGAATAGCCAATAATCCTTCTGCCTGCGAAAAACGACATAATTGCTGAAATATTGAGGTATTCCTCCATATCTATGATTAGGTCATATTTTTTTATATTTTTCAAGATAAAGCTAAGAACTGAAAAAAGATTTAATTTTATCTCAATTATTTTATTAATGTCTTCATTTTTTAAAAAAACATCCTTGTTTCTTGATGTAGATAAAACAACAATTTCTGCTTTAGGAAATTTATTCCTTAATGCCTCAATTGCCGGCAGCGTCAAAATCGTTTCGCCGATTCCCCAAAGCTGAACCACTAGTATTTTTTTAATTTCAGTATTTTTTGATTTTTCACTGCTTTTATTTAAATCAGCGAAAATCGGAGATTTTCGGGACACCAAAAATCCAAAGGATTTTTTAGTGAATCCCAAAAAGCTGCATAGCAAATTTCCCAAATGCCTGTCAATGAATTTTATTATAAATACCATAGCAAATAGTAACCTTATACATTATTTAAATATATATTATTAAAATCATAAGAAAATCTACTTCTTCTTATTCTTCATCGCTATTTCCCTTACCACAATCTCCAATTTATTTTGATTTTTCCTCATAATTGTATAGGTGTAGAAAATTGCCGCGATTAAAAAAAGAAAGCCGCTTACTATTAGGACGTCAAGCGCCCTGAAAAATCCCCCGAATTTTACTATTGGATCCAAAATAGACGGAAATAATGCAACAATGATAAACAATACCCATAAAAACAGCCAAAAACTGAATTCTTTTACTGTAAATTCTCTCCTTTTGTAATTTATAAAGGAGTAATAAACCATAAACAATCCAAACAAAAATCCTGCAATTTGAATTCCGAGTACCATTGTATTATATCACCTGTCAAAAATTTTCTTTTGGAGGTGCTAGAAACTTCGTTTCTATCACCTGTTGTTGAACAGCTTCCACCAAATCATATTCAAGACAATTTTTATACCGTCAATCACAGTTGTGCCTTTATATTTGTCGGAATATATTGTTTCGATTGGAATCTGCACATATTTTAACTTTTGCTTTCCGGCATTTGCTATCATCTCAGATTCCATTGAATAATCCGAGGAATTCCATCTAACCTTATCATAAGCTTCCTTGGAGAAAGCCCGAAAGCCTGATTGGGTGTCTCTTAAGCTGACGCCGTACAAAAATCCCACAATGCCTGAAATAAACCAATTTCCAAATCTAAGGACAAATGGCATTTTTCTGCCTGGCTTTCTATAGCTGAAAACAATATCGTATTTTTTTAATTTCTCAATGAATCTTGGTATGTCTTGTGGATTATGTTGGGCATCAGCATCCAGCGCAATTATAAATTTTGCGCCTTTTTTGACTGCAAAATCGCAGCCTGTTTTAAGAGCAGCGCCTTTGCCTAAGTTTACTATATGCCTAAGCACTACAGCACCGGCATTTTCTCCAAATTGTTTAGTTCTGTCTGTGCTGCCGTCGTCAACAACTATAACTTCGCTAACATATCTTTTTGTTTTTTTAATTATTCTTGAAATGTTCCTTTCCTCATTATAAGCAGGAATTACAACCCAGGTGCTGTTTATTTTCATTTAAGAACTATTTGCTGCGTCACTATTGTTTTTATTTGATTTAGGCTTTACTTCCTCAATTACTTTCTCTTCTTTAACAGGTTTTGTAAGGAGATCGACGTATTCTTTGACAATAGTAGTGTTTTTGCCTTCCCAATCAACCTTGTACGTATATATGTTTGTGCCTGTCAGTCCGCGCTGGTGATTGAATAATTTAAAGTATTTTAGGCTATGCCCCTGCATGTAAAACATTCTGGTAAAAATACTGCCTGCCAGTTCCTCGCTTGACAAAACAGCCTGAAGCTCATTTTCATTTATTGGGATTATTGTAACGCCAAAGTCTAAATTTGTATTATTAAATTCTTTCTTTAAAATTCCGTCTTCTGTTGTAAATGCAGCTACTTTAGGCCTTATAATGCCCTGCTGGCCAATTCCAAAGACATCGTAACTGCTTAAATTAATCTGGAGGCCGTTACTACAAACATAAATTTCATTTTTGCTCTTGCTGCAGCTTAATGTTCCGCCGTAGCCTGGCCAAGGGGCAACCCATGAATTTGCATCCCTGTCTCTTTTGATTGGATCAGGTTCATTATAAATTGACTGTATCTCAAAATAAACATTCTCTGCCTTGTCTTTGGTGTAATTAAATTTCTTCATCATGTAATCAACTGCTTTTTCCTGGGGCATTTTTCTGGCATTCTGCCAAATGTCAGCCCTCTCAAAATTCCAGCTGCCAAAATGGCTCCATACACCGCTCTTGCCAATCATGTCTTCTGATGCAATAAAGTAACCTTGAGGAGGATTGCAATGCGTATAAGAAAGGACTTTATCAGCTTGCTTTTCATTCAAACCATAATCAATAAGTTTTTTATTAGCTTTTTCTTTGCTTAACAAAATTATTTCATTTAAAATTTTTATTGATTTGTGAGTGTCATTGTTTATTTCATATAAAGCATTATAAGCACTTTCGCTGCCGCAGTCAAGCATCCTGAGAATTCCCACAGCTTGCAGTTCATTATCCACCATTAAAAGTTTTCCAACCCAGTGCGCAGCTTGCGATGTTTGGGTTGTGCCATCAAAGGTTACTGGTCTCTCAGCCAAGGCTTTAAAGTGGTGCCCGAAATCCCACCATGAAGTTATGATTGCATTTTCGCGCGAATCCTGTTTTATTGACATCAAAGTATTGTACCAGGCATCATTGATAATAGGCGTATCCCTGCCTGCTTCGCTAATAGCGCCTCTTATAGGATTAACATATGCCAAAAGCAATAATACAATTAAAATGCCGCTGCCTATAAATTTCTGAATTTTAAGCTCTTTTGCCAGCCATTTTGATAAATAGGAATATATTTTTCCAAGAGCGACTCCAAATGCGACACTAAATGCAGGAGCAAGCAAAACAGTAAATCTGATGCCCCTTATGCTCGCGAAAATAGTCGAAATTATCCAAAGAGACAACAAGAGCGGAAGTTTGAAATCATAGGACGAATCTTTTTTGTATATGGAGATGGCAATCCTCACCAAAATCGGCAGCATAATCCAAATCAATAAACTTATGATAGATATTGACTGGTATATTGCAGGTCTGTTACTTCCAAATCTTATAAACAAAATCCCATAAAATAAAAGAGAAGCCACTATATAAGCAAAATCAAATTTTTTTATGCCTTCGCTTCTTGAAATGGCTAAAATAAGCCCCAATAAGCTTATGAAAAATAGAAATTTGCCTCCAACTGAGTTAATAATTGCATCAATCGAGCCTTCGTTAAGCTCTGCAACAGTCGTTAAAACATTTGGCCACAAGGAAGCAGACACAGGCTCCTTGATTGAAGGAAAGCTTAAAGGACCAAGGAAGCTGTTTCGGAATGCAGGCCATCCGGAAATCAAAGTGGCAAATATTGCAGTTGAGAAAAAATAAAGAAGTCCTATAATCACTATATTCCTGATAGCAATATTTGAATAAAATGAACCTATATTCTTTCTTATTTCATTAAAATTTGTTAGTAATAAATATAAAAATGTAAGCGAGATGGTTGCAAGCAAAAAATCAAATATGTACCACCAGCCACTCCAGGCAAATGTATACAATCCGGTGAAAAACCCGGCAAGAGCTGTCAGGAATACAATTTTTTTAGTATCTTTAACATCTATTGTTACTACAAAAAGCCATGTAACCAGCAATGGAAAGAAAATTACAGAAACGTCATTGTCAGGATGCAAACTCCTTGACAAGAAAGCGCCATTGACAGCCATCATCAACCCTGCAAAAAAACCGCCTAAATCGCCTGTAACTCTCCTTGCGATTAAAAATACAAGCAAAACACTCAACGCTGACAGAAAGACAGTATTGTAAAACATAGAGCGCATTAACGTTATATCAGGCACAAAAAAATGAAGTATCTTGTAAGAATAAGCTAAGAAGTATGAATGGAACATATCAGGGACTACAAATCTTCCAACAGGAGCTAGCTGGAAAGTGTCAAATGGTTTGCCATCCTTTAGCGCGTCACCTGGATGCCCATGCTCAAGTATGTTTTTTGCATACCTGTACCAATAGTATGGATCTATATCGGGCATGTAATTTTTTCCATTCTCGTCCTGGAAAAAGTTTTTGAAGTAAATCGATGTTGCTTTTATTTGCTGATCTATCTGCGCCTTATTAGACCTTAGTACTTTCTGGAGTTCGGCATCAGCTAAAGCATTTTTGTTTGCGTCAGGCAAGTTTGGATATTGCTGGTCAATTCCCGCCCTTATCTGCGATGTTATGCTGTTTATTACGCTGCTTGTTGCCCAGTTGTCAGTAAATGGCAAGAATGCAACCTGCATTCTTATGTAGATTGCAAGAATTACTGGCAGAAGTGCTAAAAAGACAATGCCATATTTTTTGAAAAATTCAACAATTTTGTTCCAGTTTACTGGTATTTCTTCATCTGCTGCGCCCTCTTTTTCGCCTGATTTGAAAAACTTTTTAATTTTGCTTAGGTCAAGAGAAAATTCTATATCTTCATCTTTTTCATGCTCCAATTTTGGAGCATCTCCTTTTATCTCTTTTTTATCACTTTTAAAGAAATTTTTTATCTTGCTGAAGTCGATAGTTATTCCTTCGTCTTCCTTTTCCGCTTTTTCAGAAGAAATCTTTATATTTTCATCTGCCTTTTTGTCTTCTTCTTTCTTATCACTTGTGAAAAATTTTTTGATTTTGCTAAAGTCAATAGATATCTCTTCATCTTCTTTTGGATCCATAAGTTGCGACCACCTCTAGAAAGGGAACGAGCATATTTTAAAAAGCTTTTGTTAACGAAAAATTATTTTGGAGAATAACAAAAATCTCGGCTCTTTGAGCAATAAATTGGCAACTAAAGGTATTGGCGTGTCCCTGTCATATTTCTTTAATATTTTCCTAACTTTTTCCTTATCCATTATGCTGAGCAATCTGTCATATTCCTTGTCTGAGAATTTGTTTAACATATTCCTTATCCTCAAATGCAATAGGAGTTCTCTGCCAGACTGTCTTTTAAATTCCCTGTCATAATTTTTATTGTTGATAATGCAATCACATAAAGTTTGTGCTGCTTTAAGAGATGGAATTATTCCTCCGCCAGTTGTCGCTTTTACTTGCGCTGCAGCATCTCCAATCAAATAAACATTATCTTTTTGTATTGCATTCTTTGGGCTGTAGAGAGGTATTAGCCCGCTTTCCCAGCATAAGACTTCTTTTTTGCCTGTCCTGCTTTTTAAGAACCTGTAAAAGTGCTCCTGCGCATCCTCAAAACAACCTATGCCGAGCCTTGCAGTATCATCACTTTCAGGAACACACCAGCCAAAAAAATTTGGAAAATCAGTTCCAAAATATGTCTCAAAAGCACTTGTATCCATTCTTAATTTTACTTTTGCCTGCATTCCAATGTAATTTTTTGAGGGGGTTATGCCAGCGGCTTTGGCAACAGTAGAGTAAGGACCATCAGCTCCAACAACTATATCAGTTTTAAGCTCTTTTGTCTTATTGCCTTTTACATCTTTTATTTTTATTGAGTTTTTTCCATTAAAGCCGAGAAACTTATAGTTGAGCAAAATTTCAGCGCCTGCATTTTTGGCCATATCTGCTACAAACTGGTCAAATTTGTCGCGCCACATTACAATTTCATCAACATTAACTGATATCTTATTGTTCTTGCTTACTACAATTACTTTATCAAGCTTATTAGCTATAACCTCATTTTTGAGCTTGAAGAATTTTTCAATAGAATGCGTAACAATTCCCGTACATTGAACTGGATGGCCAATCCTATTATGCTCTTCAATGAGCGTTACTTTTTTGCCCTGCTTTGCCAGCAAGTAAGCAAGATAAGAACCTGCAGGTCCTGCACCTACTATTGTTATCATAGAATTTTGGTAATCTTGAGTAATTTATATACATAATGGCAATGCTAAACTCATTACAATGGCAATTTTACTATTTTGTATCTACTCTTAAATAACGAAAGATTTATATATAGGTTGTTGTTTATGTCTAATTTGTATCTACTATTAAATAACAAAAGCTTAAATATTTAAACATCAAAATTCCACTTATGTTTCA
>CAYIKX010000004.1:0-18581 GCA_964364025.1 uncultured Methanosarcinales archaeon | reverse complement strand
CTTAGCTAAATATTGTGGTATGAGGTATGGTGTTCATGATAAATTAGAAGGCAGCTTTAATGAATATTTCTCCAAAGTAAGAAGCAACAATTTTGGAGACGAAGCAAAAAGAAGAATTATTTTAGGAACTTTTGCAAGGATGGCTGGCTATAGAGATGCTTTCTACTTAAAAGCAATGAAAGTGAGGACATTAATGATAAACGAATACAAAAAAGCTTTCAAAAAATTTGATGCTTTAGTATCTCCAACAGTTCCAATTTTGCCGCCTAAATTTTCTGAAATAGAGAAATTAACTCCTTTGCAGAATTACTTGACTGACGTCATGCTTGTTGCTCCTAATGTTGCTGGCTTGCCACACTTGAGTGTGCCTGTTGGTTATGAAAAGAATCTTCCTGTTGGAATGTTACTTGTAGGAGATCATTTACAAGAAGGAAAATTATTGCAGTTAGGAAGCGCTATTGAGGTGTGAAATGTATAAATATCTTATTTCATTATTGATATTTTCAATAATTCCCGGGATTTATTTTTTTATTAGATTTAGCAAAAAAAGGAAGCAGATGCTAATTACTATTTTACTGCTATTTGTTATTTTCATTGGATGGGAATTTTTTGCTTTGTACTATTCTTTATGGTCATGGAATGAATCAGAATTAATAGGTAGATTATTTGGATTACCAATTGGCGAATATTTGTATATAATTTTTGTACCTTTAATGGGGTTTGGTCTTTATGAATTAGTTGGAGAATTAATTAAAAAAAATGAAAAAGTTCACTAGTGACACAATAATAGGTTTAGAAATACATTGTCAACTCGATACTAAAACAAAACTTTTTTGTGGTTGTCCGACTAAACCAAAAGAAAATAAAGAAGACTTGCCAAATTCCAGATGCTGCCCTACATGTCTTGGACATCCCGGCTCTAAGCCTGTCTTAAACAAAAAAGCAGTTGATTTTGCATTAAAGTTATGTCTTGCGCTTGGATGTGAAAGTTCTCCAGAACTTATATTTTCTAGAAAATCTTATTTTTATCCCGATATGGCGAAGAACTACCAGATTTCACAATATGAAATTCCTCTAGGCAAAAATGGAAGATTAAAGTTAAGAGATGGCAAGAGAATTGAAGTTACAAGAGTGCATATGGAAGAGGATCCGGCTTCATTAGTCCATCCAGTTGGGCTAAAAGAAAGCCAATATGTTTTAGTTGACTACAACAGAAGCGGCAATCCTCTTGTTGAAATTGTTACAGAGCCTGATTTAAGCTCTCCAGATGAAGCTCGAGATTTCATGAAACAATTGATTAGTGTGTTAAATTATTTAGAGATTTTTGATATTAATGAAGGAATTATAAAAGCAGATGCAAATGTATCAATAAAAGAAAGTGATTATACAAGAATTGAAATAAAAAATATAACTGGGTTTAAAGAAATTGAAAGAGCTTTACTTTACGAAGTCAATAGACAAAAAAATGAAATAAAAAATAATAAAAAAATTGTGCAAGAAACAAGAGCATGGGATTCAGAAAAAGGGATTACATTTTCTTTAAGAAAAAAAGAAACAGAAGAGGATTATGGTTATATTATTGACACCGATTTAACAGTTGTTGAGATAACAGACAAATGGCTTAATACAATAAAAAAAGAAATGCCAGAGCTTGCTCAAGACAAAGTAAGGAAATTTGTTGAGAAGCACAAGATAAAGAAAGAAGATGCTGAAGTCATTGCTGCTGAAAAAGAATTAGCTGAGATGTTTGAGAAGGTTGCAGAAGAAATTGACCCGCTACTTGCTGCAAAATGGTTAAGAAGAGAATTAGTTAGAGTTTTAAATTATAATAAAAAAGAATTGCATGAAGTTGAGATTGATGAAAAACATATTATTAACTTATTGAAATTAGTTGAAAATAAAAAAATAACTGATAGTGTAGCTTCAAAAATTCTTGAAAAATTAATTGAAAAGCCATTTGATGTTAGAGAACATGTTAAAAAAGAAAAACTTGAAGCAGTTTCTGATTTAGAAGAGCTTGAAAAATACTGCAAAGAGGCAATTGAAGAAAATCCACAAGCTGTTGAGGATTATAAGAAAGGAGAGAAAAAGGCATTGAATTTTATCGTTGGGAAAGTGATGTCTAAGACCAGAGGAAAAGCAACACCGAAAGAGGTTAATGAGATTATTTTGAGGTTGATAAAATAATATTCTATTTTTCTAACAATAGATTTAAAATTACAACTCCATCTCCAAAATCTTTTCAACTTCTTCCTTGACTCTTTTCTCAAAATCAGGAACTGTCTCGCCTTCCTGCTTTTCTGTGCCTAAAACCTTCATCAAATTTTTTATCAATTCCTCCTCTTTTTCCAAAGTCAAATTTTCTAATTTTATTTGCCCAAGATGCTCTTTAATCAAGAAATCTTCTATATCCTCAACATTTCTGGCATCTGTTTTTATCTCTTCAAATTCTTTTGAAGTGACTGCATGAGAGCTTTTCATGACAAAATATGCTGATTTGGCATAGAGTTCACTAAAAATTTCCTTGAAATCGATATCGCTTGGCTTGCCGCTTTCCAAAACACCTTGTAATCTTATTAGAACTATTGTATTGTTTAATTCCTTGTTTTTAAAATGATTTAAAATCTCTTGCTTTATCTCTTCTGGGATTTTATGATTGCAATCAACTGATAATTTTGCTATATTATAAATCTGTATTGGCTCCCATCTTACATTGTCATCTTCGACAATAAAAAAACCTCCTCTTTCCAGCTTTTCAAGCTCTGCAAAACTATTGGGAAACAATGGACCTGGATAAGCTATTCTTCCATAGCCTTCAATTTGCTTGTCATCTACAATGTGCATGTGCCCGCCGGCATAGTAGTCAAATCCTTTTGGCAGCAATGATAGTGGCTGGGAGATTATGTTTTCCATTTCTTTTGGCTTTAGCTCATCAATTCCAGAATGAAACAAAAATATCTTGTAGCCGTCTTCTTTCTCAAGATTTTCGATAATCAGCTTTTCATAGTATTTTCTTTCAAGAGTTCCTCTCTTTCCAAGAATTCCGGTTATTTTTGCTTTGGTTTTTCTGTCAATCGTAAAGTTAAGCTTTAATTTCCCATTCTCAATAGTGCCTTTGAATACGTTAACAAACAAGCCGGCTTCTTCAAGAACATCCAAAATTGTTTTTCCGCTCGGGCTGTAATCATGAGAGCCTGGCACGATATAAACAGGAATTCCAGAATCCTTTAATTGCTTGAATTTAGTTACAACTGTTTTTAAATTATCCAATCTTGGAAATGAGGTATTGAATAAATCGCCTGCAATAAGAATAAAGTCTACCTTTTCCCTTATGCACTTATCAATTGCTTTGCAAAAAGCCAGTGTGCTTGTGTCTTTCAGCTTTGGATCGCGCCAAGAGCCAATATGGCAATCTGCAAGATGGGCGAATTTCATAAGTAAAGGTAATGAAAGTCAATTTTTAAAGGTATTTATACCACTGGACATGCTTGTGTAAGATTTATAAACCTAAAACATATTCAAAATTATAATACAATAAATTTATTAAAGGGTAATTATATGCAAAAGCTCAAAATGCAATTCAAACACGAAGGGATAAAATGTGGCGATGTATTAGCCGAATTAGCCAAAATTCCTTCGAATTCTGTCCATTTAGCTATAACCTCGCCGCCTTACAATGTTGGAAAGGATTATGATAAACATAATGATAAAATGGAGTATAAAGAGTACCTCAAATGGCTTAATAACGTTTGGAAAGAAACAAAAAGAGTTTTAGTTCCTGGTGGAAGGTTTTGCTTGAATATAGCTCCAACAGGCATAAAGGATTTCACTCCAATACACCATGACTTTATTACACAACTGACAAGGATTGGCATGAAATTTAGAACTGAGATAATTTGGTATAAACAAACTATGCTTAAAAGAACTGCATGGGGCAGTTGGTCTAGTATTTAGACAATCAATTAATTTATATAGGAAAATGAAGTTAAAGCAACATAATAATATTAGTGAAAGCCAAGTAGAAGATGCTTTAGTTACAAACTTGCTTTATTTAAAAGAAGTTTTAAATCTTTCCAACGAATTAAAATTAATTGCTCGTCAGTTACGATTAAAATTAGGAGAACAGCGAATAGATTTGTTAATAGCAGATGGTAAAGATTTATGCCTAATTGAATTAAAAGTAACGAAATATTCTGATGAATTTCTATTGCAAACTGTTAAATACAGAGAAGAACTGATTGAGTTGCAAAATCAAGGAGAATTAATTTCGGGTAAAATAAAATCGTATCTTCTCGTAACTGAAGCAAGTAAAAAGCAAATGGAGTTATCTCAGAAAAAGGATGTCGAGCTAATTGTTTACGAACCTATTGACGTTTTAAAAAATTACTATAAAAGTTTAACTTCAGTCGCTCCTTTCTTAAATATAAAACCTAACGATTATGGTGTATTCAGTTTAGGATTAATTAATAGGGTGCTTCTGCAATTGAATAAAGGAATTTCAAATCAAGAAGATATTGCTAATAAAATTATATTATCAAAAGGCAGTGTACACAATCATTTAAGGGTAGCAAAAGAATTTGGGTTAGTTAGAGAAAGAAACAAAAATTACTTCTTGACTGATTTGGGTGATAAATATGTCTATAATCTAAATAATAACTTATTAATTGATAGATTAAATAAAAATCAGATAGAAATTTTAAAACATTTTATTTCAAAAGATCCATTTTATTCTTCCTCTGTTTTTGGAATCTATTCAATTGTAGAAAGTGCATTTCTATTGTCAAGGAATTCCTATCCAATTCAACTATCTGATTTAAGTAAAATGTTTCAAACAGTTTCAGGAAAGTCAAAGGAATGGCAAGCACAAAAATCTTTAAGCACAGCCACTTATACTTTTTTAAACTTTGCTATTGACTTAGAATTGCTTGGAAAAATCGGAAAACAAATTGTGATTACCCCTGCTGGCTTTAAATTTATTCTTATGCTTCAATTACATAAAAGTATAGAAATGATAGAAAGTTTATCATTAAAGAATTAAAATGATAGAAAAAATAAATTTTGAGCAAGAATGGAGTTTTATTCAGTCAGAAATTCATAAAGAAAAACCAAATAACAAAAATATATTAAAAAGAGAGCTATTGTTTATCCTTCAAATATTGCTTTCAAATTTGAATTCTTTTAATCATTTAGTTTATTTAAAATCAAAAAAGATGTATTTGAATCTCTAACGAGTCCTTATGGGCAACTTATCAAAAATCAGAAAAGACGTTTGTAAATGCGACGAGATTTTGTGAATAACATGGAACTTGAAGATTTTAATACTCCACAAAAAGAAGGTTTTGAAATACATGCAGATCATATAAAACCTAAAGATTTTGGAGGAGAAGCAACTCTTGAAAATGGTCAAACACTTTGTAGTCAGCACAATTTTCTTAAGAAAAACTTTAAGCAAACAGAAACTGGAAAAAGGTTTTTCATTCGCTTGTATGAATTAGCTAAGAAAGAAAATAATCAGCCATTACTGCACTTTTGTGCTGAAATTTTAGAAGTATTTGAGAAGAATAATATTAATGACCATATTGTATGGAAAAGGTAATCTTAATTTTTGGAAGGTGGTCTATATGAATAAAGGAACGGATATTGTAAATGTAAAAGAAATCCTTAGTATCTACCTGGAGTATTGTGAGGATAAAGGTCATATTTTTAAGGAAGGAGACTATAAAAAATTCATAAAATACTTAGAAATAGATTTTTACGATTGGATAAACGGTAATTTAAGGTATTTTAACCAAAAGTAAAAATCATTTAGGAACTACATATCTCCTTTATGCATCACCCCCGTTGTTGTTTTTAAAAGAACACATTTTGCATCTTCGCTGATGCGCAGTGTTCATAGGTGATTAAAGATTTCCCAAACTTGTTTTTTAGCGCTTTCATCCCAACTCTCCAAATTCCATAATTGCCTCTTCTTTTCCTTTCACAGTTTTCTTGACTACATCCTCAAAATAAGGAATGCTTATTGGGGTGACAAACCTTGCAAAGTTGCTTGTTATCAAAGCTTCTCCAATGTCAAGGGAAGCGATTGTCCTGTCGTCATCGCTTAAGTCTTGGGAAGCACTTTCAATTATTGCCTGTCGTTCCGGCTTCATCTCGATGCCCAAAATTATCTTAGTGTTAATATTTGCAAGTATCTCCCTTGGAATCAACGAAGGCAACTGGGTTATTGCGCATAAACCAACTTTAAACTTTCTTCCTTCCCTTGCTATTGTGGAAAAAATATTCGGGCCTGCTTCAAGAATTTCCCTTCCCAAAACCCTTGGAGCTTCCTCCAAAACAACTGAAATTACGGGCTTTGAATCCAACAAGCCATTCATTTTATAATTTTTATACTTATTAAAAATCTCGTTTGCTATCAGGCTGCCTATCAGCAACTCAACTGCTCCTGCAAAATTTGACGTGTCTATAACGACAATCCTGCCTTCTTCCAGATGTCTGCAGATATCACTTATTGTGCTAAAGCCGGAATTTAACTGAAAAATGCCATTGCAGAATAACTGGCTATTTTGAAACTCCAGGTCAAGCAGATAAAGAAGCCTTCTTTTAACAACAGCCATTGTATCGTCTTTGAATACTCTTCCAAGGCTTAGCTCCTTTTCCAGAATTATCGCATCAATCCATTTATTGCCAAATTCCTTATAGTAAAGATTCAACGCTTGCCTTTGAGCATCACTAAAGTCAACCACGCCCTCAAAATGAAACGGCCTTATAACCTCAAGATTTATCTTTAAGGTATTTGTGCCAATTGGCGCATTTTTTGATGTGTAATAAACAATATTTTCCCTGTTAGGATGGTCTTTCAATCCGATTTTATTCCTGCCATAATATTCATCATGGGGGTCTAAAACCAGAATTCCGCAATAATCCCTTCCGACAGCATTCCATAACAAATTAGAAACCAAAACGCTTTTGCCCCTTCCTGTTGTGCCCGCTATCAGGATATGGTGGGAGAAAACTTTTTCACCATCAAGATAAATGGGAACATCAAGCAGTTTTGAGCCAGAGCGCAAATTGCCAACAAACAATGCATTTTTTGGCTTTGTCAAAAATGACAAATCATCTTCCTTGATTTCCCTTACTTCGGAAAAAAAGCTTGGCAATGATTTGCTTACGAATGCATTTTTGTCTTTGATTGTTACAAGATTTTTCATCATCGCGAGCATATAATTTCTTAAATCAGGGTCAAAAAGCTCGAATTCAGTGTTCTCCTCGAGCTTCATTCCCGAAATCAATTCAAGGTTTTGCTGCGATATCTGGCTTGCGTAAACCAAGTCATAAACCTGAAGCAGGATTTTTCCATCACTTGAATCAGAAATCAATAATTCGCCTATTTCAATTGACTGCCCTGATTTTTGCCTTGCAATTATTCTTCCAAATTCGCCAGAAATAACTTGGCCTTTAATCAACATATGCTCACCCACAAAAATTTATTAATTATTTGTTGTGGCTTCATAATAGCCAAAAACAACAATAATATAATAATTTTTACTTCTTGTTTTTTGGCTATACCACCCAAAGGTAAAGAATGATAAGTTTATATATAAAAGTTATTATAATGCTATTCAACTTTTGGCACAAATCCTTTTTTCTTGAAAAGCCAATAGGCAAAAAACCCAGATAATAAGGCTGATAAGGCAATAATTGCTAATTGATAGTACCATTCAATATGCTCTGCTATCGGGGTTCCAAAAATTGTAGCTATTGTGTTTGGTACTATAAAAGCTGCTCCTAAAACACCCATCCAGACAGCTATCAAAGACATCCTATTGTTAAGCATAGTAAGCTGATTATTGTAAATGCTTTGCAAAACTTCCAAGCCAGACGCTAATACAGTCGACATTTGCTCGCTTATTGAGATTTGCCTTGTCAAGTCTGTGCTTAACATGCCAATCTTTTGCAATATTATCGGGTCGTCAGTTACCATCTCGGCATCTCCATATCTAAGGTAATGCACAACATCCAGGGATGCCCATAAAGCTTCTAAATAAGAGATTAAAGCATGCTTCATTTTGTATATATCGCTGCCTAATTCCTGCCGTGGAGAAGATGGTTGTATCAAATACTTGCTTATCTCCTCGCCTTGCTCTTGTATCGAGCGTATGCCATCAAAATTTCTTTCATTATTTTCGTCAAGGATTCTTATCAAAACCAAAGATATCTTATCAATATCATCCAAATTTTTTGGTATTTTTTTGAAGGAAGTAACAGCGTACCTTGCAAACTTAACAAGCCTTGTGACATGTTCGCCGTGGATTGTAACTATAATATTGCTTTTGATTAGTATAATCAGCTTATTTATCTCAACTTCCAATTTATACACCCTAACAGCTGGGAGCAATAACCCAAGCTCTGTTGTGTGGTCATCATAGCCTGAAAATCTCTGTGACACAAGCTCGTCCACTATTGCAGGCTTGAATCCCAGTAATGAAGCAACTCTGCTTCCATCTTCTTTCAAGTCATTCACTTGCGCATTAATCCAAGCAAAATCTGCCTCTTTTATTGTCTGCAGAAATTCCTCTATTTTTCCCTCAAGCTTTATTGTGCTGCCATTTTTGAGCATTGCAACACAGAAAGTAGGGCTGACATTATTGTTAACTGGCTTTAAGGCAGCTTCTATTTTAGCTTCTCTCTTTGCACCTAGACTTTCATTTTCCTTACTCATCTTGTTTCTATCTTTACTATCTGGTCTATTTCGTCTCTTGACACTGCGCAGCCGTTTAGTTTTACTCCCCATAAGACGCTTTCCAGCAGGTTTTTCCTTGCATCAGGCATTTTTGTGATGTAATTGTCCAGTATCCCCTGCTCATAAGCTATTGTAACAAGCTCAATAGAGCGTATTGCCTTTATGCCCTTAACCACAGCATTAAACTCTTTTAAATTACTTTCGCTTATGCCTATCGATGTATGAAGAGTTTTTCTAAGAATTTCAACAATCATTTTTGGATTTTCAATCAAAAATCTAGTTGTTTTTTCATCAAGAACAATGGCTTCTGAATTCAGGTTAATAGCGGCTGCAATAACGGAGATTTCAGCATAATGGACAATCCTCATATAATTTTTATATGCACTAAAAATCTCATTCGCCATGTTTAAGAGCCTTGGAGTTCCTTCCCTGATAAAATTGTTGTCGATAACCTCCAATACCCCATTTTCTATTAATTTCTCCACTTGTATTGCCTCGAACTTGAATTTCTTGATCTCGAATGGCCTGTCAACTAATTCGCTTTTTACGCTTTCAGTAATATAAAATCTGCCATTAAACTCTTTTTTTAAAGGCTCAAGAATAAATAAAAGATTATTTGTTGCCAAGCTTATGACAGGGCCTGCATCAAAAACTAAGGACTTCATGAAAATAAGCTCCTTGCAAATTTTAACCTTTGAGAGGCATTTACCGGCTCGCTAAACTGGTCAATAATCGTAGTCTTGCCTATATAGTGCATCAGCTCCCACCTTGAAATGCCTAAAACCTCAGATGCTCTTGCAACTGAGATGCCATGTTCGCACAGCTTGCAGCCTTTCTTTATCTGGGCCTGATTAATAACTTCATTAATATAAAGCTTTAATTTCGCATCCATTGCCCTTATAAAGTCAAAAATGTTCTTTATTGATTTCCTGAAAGCCTCGTCTTCATTATTTTTTAAATTTGATATGCAGGAATTCAGCATGCTCAAAATCTTATTGTAATCCATATCTTTTTGCTTTCTTTCCGTAATCTTTGACAATGCATAAATCAAAATTGCAACAGAAACGCTGTCTTCGTCCTGGAAAACACTGGCGTTATGTATAACATGATTGCTTAGCTCTTTTATCTGCGATATATCACTTTCTTCTTTGATTTTTAGAATTTCAACCAAGTCATTTAATACAGCTATTATATCTTTTTTTATTACTTCGTGCATTGAGAAAATTTTGATTTATAGATTTATATAAAGGTTTTGTTTTTTAATTTTATTTCAAATTTTGATTAATTTTATTAAATAGAAATGCCCAACAGTTTCATCACATTCTTCTTTATATCTTCTCTTCCCTGAACCAGCAATTTCCCGCTTTTGTAGAGAATGACTGTGCATGGGCCTTTCATAATAGCCAATTCATGCTGTGATTTTGGATTTTCAAAATGAAAACCAAAGTCCTCAAGCTTTTTTAAGTCTTCCAAGGTATGGCCTTTATGTTTTCGTTCTTCTTTCAGGAATTGGCTGAAATCTGACAAGCTTTTCTGGAATTTCTGGTTGAGTAAATCCTTGTACGGGAACCAGCTTTTCCTGAAAAGTTCCGGATAGTTTTCAAAGTTGTTTTTCAGGAACTCGACTGTTTTTGGGTCTGTCATGTAGCCACTGCCAAAATCTATGCCGATTTGTTTTTTTATTTTTTCAATTTCATTATCTCTGGTTACTTTTGCAAGAATTGAGGCTGCGCTCACAACAGGATAATTAACATCAGCTTTATGCTCAAGAATTACTTCAATTTTTTTATTTTTAACAAATCTCATTAAATATTTTTTATAACTTTTTATATTGTTGCTTGGCGCGTCTATAATTGCTTTGTCCGGGATTAATTCATTAAGAATTTCTGCTGACTTTCTTGCTTCTAGCTTATTTAAATTTAAGCCGTCGTGGTTGTGAACCGCTTTATCAATTTCTTGAGGCTCTACAATAATCAATTTATATTTCTCAGAAACATCTTTTATTTTATCAAAAAGGAATTCTCTTTGATTTCTTGTTAATAATTTAGAATCTTTAACCTTTAGTCTAACTAATTCTTTTTCACTCTCTTCTTTAATCAGCAAACCACACATTACTAAGGGACCGATGACTGGGCCTCTGCCGGCTTCGTCAATACCACAAAATAACATCAAAACACCTTTTACAAAAAAGAATTAGCTTTGATTTATAAAAATGTTTGGGAAAATAAATAGCGGAGGCTGGACTTCCACAATAAGTTTTGAACCAGCGACCTGTGCCCTTAGCTTTGCTAATATGGGTGTCCAAGGCAGACAAACCCTATGAGCCTTCCGCTTCCACTAGATAACCAATGGAATCATCGGGCACTCCTGACTATTAGGTCTGCAGTCTTTACGGCTACAGAAGCCCTACTCCGCTATAAAAATCAAGAATTAAACTTCGTTTATAAACGTTACTGATGAAATCAAAAAGCCAGTTTTTCCACTATTTCTTCTCTTGTAACCTGCTTAATTTCTCCTAATTTCATATTTCCAAGCTGCAATCCACCAATTGAAACTCTTCGCAAATAAACAATTTTGTTGCCAGTCGCATCAAACATTTTTCTTATCTGCCTTTTTTTGCCTTCTAAGATTGAAATATAGATTTCTTTGTCCCCAACAACTTTAATTTTGCATGGTTTTGTCTTGTATTTTTCATTGCCGATGCTTATCTCTATTCCTTTTTCCAAAATTTTTATCTTGTTTTTGTCCACAGGATTTTCAAGAACAGCATGATATTTCTTTATTATTTTATTCTCAGGATTCATTATGATATTTGATATTTTTCCGTCGTTTGCCAGTATCAGCAATCCTTCTGTGTCTTTATCCAAGCGCCCAACAGCGTGCAGTGATTGGATTGCTTCGTTTGATAAGTTCAGGTTTTTTAATAAATCATAAATTGTTTTTTCCTCATTTGATTTTTGTGACAAATAACCAGCAGGCTTGTTCATGATTAAGTAAAGCTTTGCAATAATTTTGATTTTTTCATTGTTTAATTTGACTAATTCCTTTTTTGGATTGAAAAAGTAGCTTGGGTTTGCAATTATTTGATTATTTACAGTGATTTTGCCATTTCTTACCGCATCAATACAATCCTGCACTCTATCAAATCTGCCTGATTTCATCAGAAACTGCTTCAATGATATTTTTTTGGACATGAGAATTATCTTTTTTCAATTATTTGGATTTTTCCATTAATATCAACAAAAGTCACTTGGTCGCCTTCATTTAATTGATTGAATAATTCAGAAGGGGTGTTTGCATCGAAAGTTTCGTAGCTAACCATATCCATTACCTGGACATTATTGCTTGATTTAGAAATAATTTGCCCAAGTTTTCTTACAATATCAACGATTTCTACCTTATCTGTATGATGGAAATTTACGCTTCTTTCTGACTTTTCATTTAATCCCTGAATATAAAATTTTAACTTGCTGTGTGAATGAGTCCCTACAACAATTACTTCTTTTCTCAGAATCCTTACAGGCTCGTTGTTGTAGATGAAGTAAGTTCCCCTTTCCAATTCGGTGGCGGTTGGCATTTTTTATTGTATTCTTTTTCTCATTAATAAATCCTTGTGATTTTCATTTGCTAATGTGAAAACCTGAGAACCAAAAATTTTGAATCCCACTCTTTTAGCTAAAGAAATAGCTGGTTTATTGTGCTCCCAAATACCTATCCAAATAACTTGATAATTCCCATTTTTCGCAATTTGCAAACACTTTTTCATAAAAGATTTACCAATTTTTTGTCCAATCATTTTCTTTAAAACATACATTCTCTCAATTTCAATTGACTTAAAGTTTTTCAATTTTGCTGGTTTTTTATCCTTATTTAATTTTGCATAACCAATGGCTTTTCTATTCTTAAATGCAATTAGAAAAATTGATTTTTTGTCTTTTAATTCTTCTGATATTTTTTCTTTATTAAATGCCTGTTTAATATAAAGCTTAAGGTTTTCTTTTTTGACCTTGTCGGAATATGTTTCAAAAAATGTTTTAGCACCTAGTTTTGCCAAAATCTTACTATCTTTTCCTCTAGCTTTTCTAATTCTAATACTATGACTATTCATGAAAACAACAATTACTCTAATAAAAATACGCCGCGGGGGAGACTTTCAACAACACAAGCCTTCTGTCGTTCCGAGGGATGAAAAATCCCTCATTGCACGGTTTTCCAGTGACATGCGAGGCTCGCCTCGCTCGCCATTTCAATGCTTTTCTCAAAAGGTTGTTTTGAACTCCCGTGTCCTTTCGGACAGTGGATTTTTGTAAACCACTATGAAAGGCGCCGACCTGCGAACTTGTTTCGCTCGCAAGCCAATAGCCCTTAGCAATCTTGCAGTTTGCGTGACATGCGAGGCTTTACCTCGCTCACAATTGTCAACAAATCACCGCAATGGCCGGGCTATGCGACCGCGGCATAATAGAAAGATATTTTTGTATGATTATTAAATTTATTGATTTTCTCGGATATTGGAATCTTTAGCTATCAAACAATAAAACTTATAAACTAAGATATCAAATTAAACAAAATGAAAAGATTGGTTATATTTTTTATATTATTAATGATAATTCCTTCTGTTCTTGCCGACTGGTTCTACAACAGCCAGAATATAATTGCAAACGTTGATATTTCTTCTTCAGCAGAAGTTGTCCAATTGACGCCAAGCGGATATATTGAAACTGCGACAATAAACATGACATTCTTTCCAAAGCATACAGACAGCCAGGAACTGCTGAAATTTTATACAAATCCTGAAGCAGAGCTGGCAGATAAAACATTGAAGTTCACATGGAAATCACCAGAGGGGAAGATTGATTTCAGGCTTAATGCAGATGTTAAAACCACAAACACAATAATACAAATAAAACAAAAAATAAATTTTCCGATAGAAGAACTTCCAGCCGATGTTCTAATATACACAAAACCTAGCGAGACTATAAACTCAAATGATGAAGGCATAATAAGGCTTGCTTCTGAGCTTGTAAAAGGAGAGGATGATTTGTATGCTGCTGTGTACAAGATAGCTGATTGGACTAAAAACAATATAAACTATAACTTAAGCACTTTGACAGCTGAGGTAAGCCAGAAGGCATCATGGGTTTTGCAAAACAAGCAAGGAGTCTGTGACGAGCTGACTTCATTGTTTATTGCCCTGTCAAGGGCTGTTGGAATTCCCGCAAGATTTGTATCCGGGATTGCTTATACAAATTCTGAATTATTTCCAGAGAGATGGGGTCCTCATGGATGGGCAGAGGTTTATTTTCCAGGCTACGGATGGGTGCCTTTTGATGTAACCTATGCTGAGTATGGATGGGTTGACCCGACACATATAAAATTCAAGGATTCTGTTGATTCTGACGAGCCCTCTACCTATTACAATTGGATTGGAAGAAATGCAGACTTAAAGACTAAAAAACTTGACATAAAGACTAATTTGATTGAAAAGACTGGCTATGTAAGAACGCCATTAAAGGTTGAATTGTCTGTTTTTAAAAAAGCAATCGGCTTTGGCTCCTACAATCTAATTGAAGCAACTATAGAAAACCTTAATGATTTTTACTATGCAACAGAGCTTCAGCTGGGCAAGCCCAGAGAGATTAAAGTTATAGGAAACGAGCTGAAAAGCATTCTGTTGCTGCCAAAAGAGAAAAAGAAGCTGTTTTGGGTATTAAAACTAGATGAAAATTTAGATAAAAAATATTCTTATACATTTCCTTTGGTGGTAAGAACTGTAAACAATATATCGGCAGAAACAAGCTTTGCAGCAAGCGTAAGGGAAAACTATGCCTCATCAGAGGAAGTCCAGCAGATTGCAAGATTGCTGGAAGAGGAAAAAGAAAAGGAATACTCTGGAAATGTTGTTTTGGAGTGCAAAGCAGGAAAGGGGGAGCTTTACGAATATGAGAATGCTGAAGTTTATTGCAATGCAAAAAATACAGGCAATGTTTTCATTGAAAATGCCGATATCTGCTTTGAGAATAAATGCGAGAAAATAAGCTTGGGTATTTCGCAATTAAAAAACTTTACATTTGAAATAAATAAATCAAACATCGGAGCCAGAGATGTTCCTGTCACTTTAAGGAATGAGTTAGTTTCAAAAGCAGCTTATGTTAAATTTAAAATTAATGATGCGCCGAAGATTGAAATTGAAGAACTAGAATTTCCAATAAATGCTTCTTATGATGGTAATTTCACTGTTTCTTTTACAATTGGAAAAAAATCGCAATCAAATCCTAAAAATGCCGAAATTGTTTTTGCCCAAAATGGCTTTGAAAAAAAATGGCACATTAATGAATTAGCAGAGAGCAGGAAGTTTGTGATTGGTATTGAAGGCTCCCAGTTAAATTATGGAAAAAATGATTATAGTATTAATGCAGACTATCTTGATGGATTGAAAAAGCAATACAGCATAAATAAAGAATTTTCAATCTATTTGACTGATGCTACTTTGCTCCAGAGAATGTTTTTGGCTTTGAATAAATTTGAAGGAATTAGGCTGGAGACAATTGTAATATTGCTTGTTACAGGGATTGTTTTTGTAGGGGTTGTTTTGTGGCTGTTTAGAAGGGCTAGAAGAAAGGTTTAGATATATTTTCTATATTAAAAATTCTTAATTTTTAATCTTGCAAAGAAGAATTATTTGCAATATTATAAATAATTAAATTTAACCATTTTAGAATATTTGTCTATATAGTAAATTATTAAAATACAAAGTTTTATAAAGAAATAAATATTCCAAGCAGATATGGAACAAATTAAGACAGAGAATATAGATAGGATTGTGCCTGACACTTCTGTAATAATAGAGGGTTTACTGTCAGAGAAATTAAGGAACAATCACATAAAATCTAACGAGATTATAATACATGAAGCTGTTATAGCAGAGCTTGAGCACCAAGCCAATATGGGCAAAGCAATAGGCTTTCTAGGATTGGATGAGATAAAACGAATAAAAAAACTTTCAACAGAAAGGGGATTTGAGCTTTCCTTTAAAGGCTCAAGGCCAAAGGCTGCTGAGATAAGGCATGCCTCTTTAGGCGAAATTGACTCATTAATTAGGCAATTAGCTTATGATGAAGATGCCACCTTAATAACATCTGACAAAGTGCAGAGTGAGGTTGCTTTGGCAAAAGGCATGAAGGTGATTTACTACAGAAGGCCTGAAAAAGGGTTGAAAAAGCTTAAACTTGAAAGATTCTTTGATGAAGTTACAATGAGTGTTCATTTAAGGGAAAATGTACCTCCATATGCGAAAAAGGGAATGCCTGGCAACTGGCAGTTTAAGGAATTGAGAAAAGCGCTATTGAGGCAGGAAGAGATACAAGAAATGTCCAGAGAGATAATTGAAGATGCAAAGCTAAGAAGAGACGGCTTTATAGAGATTGAAAGGCCTGGCTCAACTATTGTGCAGCTTGGCAGCTTCAGGATTGTAATCACAAGGCCTCCTTTCTCAGATGGATGGGAAATAACAGCTGTAAGGCCTGTCAGGAAATTGAATCTTGGTGATTATAAATTAAGCGAGAAGCTTATGAAGAGGGTTGCTGAGCAGGCAGAAGGCATTTTAGTTGCAGGCGCGCCTGGAATGGGCAAAACAACATTTGCACAAGCTTTGGCAGAATATTATGCTGCGCAAGAAAAGATTGTAAAAACTGTAGAAGCGCCAAGAGACTTGATTTTGCCAGAAAATATTACCCAGTATGCAATCTCTTATGGCGATGCTCAGGAAATACATGATATATTGCTGCTTTCAAGGCCTGATTACACAATTTTTGATGAGATGAGGAATACTGATGATTTCACGCTATTTGCTGATTTAAGGCTAGCTGGAGTTGGAATGGTAGGAGTTGTGCATGCAACATCTCCAGTTGATGCAATACAAAGGTTTATTGGCAGAGTAGAGATGGGTGTTATACCACAAGTAATTGATACAGTTATTTTCATTAAAAATGGATTTATCGACAAGGTTCTTGCCCTGAAGATGACAGTCAAAGTCCCTTCAGGAATGACAGAAGCAGATTTAGCAAGGCCTGTTGTTGTAGTTAATGATTTTGAAAATGGCAAGCTACAGTACGAAATATACAGCTATGGCGAGCAGACTGTTGTTATTCCAGTCCAAGAAGGCAGAGAAAAATCTGGAGCCCATAAGCTTGCAGAGACAACAATACTTGCAGAATTTCAGAAATACTCAAGAAATGTCGAGGTTGAAATGCTGTCTGACAATAAATGCATTGTCTATGTTGCCGATGCTGACATTGCAAGAATAATCGGAAAACAGGGAACAAATATAACAAGATTGGAAGAGAAGCTTGGAATTGGGATTGATATTAAAAGCATAGAGGAAAAATACGATACTGCAACAAAAGGCACTGCAAAAGAGCAAAGGGAAGTCCCATTTGAGATAGGGCATAAGAAGAATAACTTAATGATTGAACTGGGAATAGAAATGCAGAACAGGGATGTTGACTTGTATGTTGGCGAGGAGTTTGTTTTAAGTGCCAAAGCAGGCAAAACTGGAACAATTAAGATAAAGAAGAGCAATAATATTGGGAGAAGATTGATGGAAGCGATGCAGAACAGGGAGAAGATAAGGTTGGTGGTCTAGGCTGCTCTTTCTCTTTTCACTATTTCCTCTAATGGCAATCCATAAAGATTGGTCATTACCTCACTTAAATTTCTAATAGTGTTAAAACGTGAACCTAACTGCAAAGATTTAGTTCTGCGGTCCATGAAACGATCATCACGGAATTCTGGGATTATTTTGCGTTCAAGGGAATCAACTATGAAATGAGAATCGACAGCATCATCATTATGGCCATTTTGCGGTGCAATTACCCAGCCATTCGTTCCATCGTAAGCTTCTGCCCACCATCCGTCAAGAACGCTGAAATTTACGCCACCATTTAAAGCTACTTTCATGCCACTTGTTCCAGATGCTTCTTCCCCTCTTCTCGGATTACTAATCCAAAGGTCAGTACCTCGAACTAATATTTCAGCAACATTCCTATCATAATCTGGAATAACTACTGCTTTGACACCATATTTGTCCATTAAAAGTTGACAATTCTTGTATGTAGATTGGAGTATCCCCTTTCCTATATTATCATTTGGATGCGCCTTTCCTGCGAAAATTATCTGTCCATTTCCTTTCAGTACGCGAGCTAATTGTTCCGGACTACTATTAAAAATTAGATTACCACGTTTATAGCCAGCAAATCTTCTTGCAAAACCAATTGTAAGTGCCCCTTCATCAAATTGCACACCAGTTCTATCTTTTATTAAATCAAACAATTCTTTTTGGGTTATTCCATGAGCTTGCCTAAAAGCTTCATAGTCTAAAGAACTTGCATCACTAAGCAACTGGGGATTTTCAAGAACATCACCAAAGGAATCTCGGTATACTTCAAGTTTCGTTGGGTGTATCCACGAGGGCAAATGAACACCATTTGTAATTGGAATGACCTGCAGTCCTTTAAATTCGTCCATTTCAGAAGAAACTTCAGCATGCTTCTTTGAGACTGCACTAACTGCTCCGCTATATTTTACTATAAGTCTTGCTATTTCAAGGTTTCCATAAGTATTTACAAAAGGTTTTAATTTATCTGCTTCATGCGGCAAAGCATCTTTTACCTTATTAAAATTGAAATGATAGAATGCCGCAGCTACAGGCGTATGGGTTGTAAATCTTACCATCTGCATGATTTGTTCAGGTGATAGTCCTTGGTTCATAAGCTCAAGAATAACAAATGCTCCATGACTATCATTAAGATGGTAAATTTGTATATTGTATCCGTTCTCCTGT
>CAYIKX010000003.1:0-19624 GCA_964364025.1 uncultured Methanosarcinales archaeon | reverse complement strand
TTAATTGCAAAAAAATGGTACTGGCCATTGACAGCATGGGCGATACATATTTTAATTGACATACCTACCCATTCATTCAGGTTTTTTCCAACTCCGTTTTTATGGCCTTTGTCGGATTACAAGTTTGACGGCATAAGCTGGGCAACTCCTTGGTTTTTGTTGTTGAACTATGGCGCTTTGCTAATTGTATTTTTGGTGATTGCGCATAATAGGGCTAAGGAAAAAAATAGATTGTGAATTTAGTAAATTTGTCAATTTTTAAAGTACATCACTCCTAAAAATTAACATTAGGTATTTTTCAGCTAATCTAATCCCTCTAAGCGTTGCAAAGAATTATCTACTAGCTCTAGGATGGCTGGTTTTGTATATTCGAGCGGACTTTTTGTAGTATACTCATCAACTAACCATTCAACAAAATGCTTGTGAATATCATTCCTAAGATTATTGCGTGCATCTGCTATATTTCCTTTACTGAGTTGTAAATCAAGTGCATTAATTTTATCTTGAAGTGCTTTTCTATATTGTGATGGATTGTCAATGAATCCTGAGTCAGGTATAGACTCTACTGCATCATAGAGCAGTTTAGTTATTATATGGACTTGTGCTAATATCTTACCATTATTTCGTACTTGCACGATACTAGCCTTTTGATAATATGGAACTACAAATCCAAAAGGTGCAGCATTTGTTTCCTGTGGTGGATGCGTCATTATCAAAAATTTGATGTTAAATGGTATATTGTATAGAATTTTACCATCCCAGTCTAGAACTAAGATTGAGTATGATCCAGGACTTGCATCACGAATTGTACCGCTAGGTAATCTATAAAACGGTGCCCACTCAAGGCTATCATTACGATACAAAGCTCCACTTACTAATAGAATTTCATAATTGTTTACATCTTTAGCTGAAGCCACATTACGTTTAGACAGCAAAAACTGCGAATTCATAAAAATATAAATACCAACAGAAACTAAAACAATAACCGGAATAAGTATCAGAAACAGATTACGTTTCATCATAAATATTTAATTTAGTTCTTATTTATAAATTTTTGTTTATTTTGTAGATAGTTACAAAATCAAAAATAAGTTAGTAACAACAAACTTTAAAAAACACCAAAAGATACCTAGCTCATGGACAACATAGAAAGGTTAAGGGCTGAATACGAAAACAAAAAAGAGAAGATAAAAGAAAGGCTTAACCAATTCCAGAAATTCTTCAACGAGCCATATTCTTGGTATTATTTGAATAATGAATTAAAGTTATTGCTATCTGAAGCAAAAGACGACCACAGATTATTTGAAGAATTGGCATTCTGCATTTTCACAGCAAACACAAGCGCAGAAATGGGATTGAAGGCAGTTGATGCTGTGAGGAATGTCCTGATAAATGGAAATTCTAGTGATATGACAAAAAGATTGGAAGGGATTTACAGGTTTAATAATGTAAGGCCAGCGCATATAATGCATACAAGAAACTATTTGAAAAACTCGTTAAATTTTCAATTAAAAAATAAAATAAAATCTTTCAAAGATAAAAATGAGTTAAGAGATTTTTTTGCCTTGAATAAAGACATAAAAGGGCTTGGGTACAAGGAAGCATCACATTTCTTGAGGAATATAGGTTTTAAAGGATATGCTATATTGGATAAGCATATTATTAATTCATTATACGAGTTTGGAATCTTAAAAACAAATGAAAAGCCAAAGAATGCAAAAGAGTATCTTGAAATAGAGCAAAAATTCTTTGATTTTTCTAAGCAGATTGGAATCAATATAGATGAATTAGATTTATTGCTTTGGAGCAGGAAAAATGGAAGGATTTTGAAGTGAAAATTTTTATTTTATACAAAAGAAATATTTATAAAATCATGGATTTAATAACAGATGTATGAGACTAAAATATTGCTTTTCTCTTATGATTTTGTTGGTTATTGTTATTTTTATCAGTGGCTGTGCTTCTCAAGAAATACCAACAAAAACTCCAAGTATAATCCAGCCACCACCTCAGGAATTGCCTGAACAGCCAGAAATTGAACCTATGCAATCTCAAATCCAACAACCAGAAATTCAAGAGCAGACAAAAAAATGGCGCCAACTCAATGTTCCTTGTACCGGAGATTTTTTTGACAGCCACATACATTTTGATGTCCTGACCGAGTCAAATGAATATGGGCACCCCATTGGGTCAAGTTTAACACCAAAAGAGCTTGCAAAGCGGATGAGCGAACACAAGGTAGGCTGTGGGGTGTTATTTGTCTCAGCATTTGATCTGAATAAGCAATTTGACTCCATGCGCGAAAGCCTGTCGGGCTTAAATGTTGGTTTTGTTCCATTTTTTTCACTATTCAATCCGTCTCTTTCATCTATTCAAGCCATATACCAAGGGCGAGAAGGAATTTTTTTTGGTATAGGTGAGATAGGATTCTATGAGGGACCGCTCGTGGGAACCTCTCTTGCCGAAGATCCTTGGCCAGCAATTTTTGAATATGCAGCAAAGGAAAATTTGTTTCTTATGCTACACCCGACTCAAGAACAGGCTGACGATTTGGAAAAGATGCTTGCACAATACCCAAACACAAAAGTTATTCTTCATGGATATGAATCGCTTAACTCAGGAAAAGTAGAAAATTGGCTTAGCAGTTATAAAAATCTCTATTGGACATATGATCTTGCTACAATGTTTGATGGATATTTGTACCGAGTACAAAATGCAGAGGACTTTATTATGTGGTATGAAGCCAATAAGAAACAATATCTTAGCTCTGTCCGCGATAAGTTATTGCCGCTTCTTGAGGCAGCTCCAGATAGAGTGATGTGGGGGACTGATGTAGTTGCGGCATGGCATGTGGAACCAGAAGTATACAGTCGGCTTATGGAGTTTTCTCGTGAGCTTATTGATTCGCTTCCAGCTCAATATCGGACTAATTACGCACATGACAATGCACAGCGCATATTTAATTCTGGTATTATTTTCGAACCGTTTCCTTAGTCTGCAGTAAAAATAGCATTATGCATCACAGAATGATTTCTTTCATTTTTTCATTAAACTCTTATCAACTTTAAGTTAACAGAACCTAAAAAGAAATATTAATAAATAGTCTATGTAATTTTTATAATATGAAAATGAGATTGCAATTTCTGACTCTGGCAACGGTTTTTGTTTTAGTGATTATTGGTTGTAATCAAAGAATTTCTGCTGATGAAACTCAAGCTGCTCCAGGCATCGAGAAAACTAAAAGTCAAGTTGCTGAAAAAGAAGATTTTTTTGAAAAGAACTTAACTGGGGTACAGGAGCAAATCCAGCCACAAAAAGATAGTTATTTGCTGGAAGATTGTAAAAAATACCCTCTGCCACCAGATTGTAATCTTATACCTGAACAGGAAAGAAAACTATTTTGCGAAAGATGCAAGCAAATTTTCCTGGAATTAGAGCAACAAATAGGGCATTTAAAAGAAGATAGACGAAACATAATTCCGGGAGTCCCTTCATGTGGTGATAAAAAAGAATTATTTAGTGTTTCACATATCCCAATCTCGGAATTGCAAAATATTGTCCCTCTTGGCAATCTGAACCCATCTGGACATACATTTCCCACAAATCATCTGTATTTTCACCTAAAAGGATTTATTGGAGATGAATCATCCTCTAATGCGCCAGTTGTAGCTCCTGGTGATATCTGGATTACAAGGATTGGCTCTTCTGAATATACAATGAAGGGACGCCAGATAAAAGATTACAAATTGGATTTTGCAGTTTGTACAGAAGTAAAAGGATATTTCATCCATATTATATCGTTGTCAGAAAAGCTATTGCAAAGTTTTGCTCAGCCAGATAAGTGTGAAGAATATGAGACAGGCGGGATTCATTACAAAAATTGCGAGAAAGATTTCTATTCTTCTCCGATAGCTCTTGCTGCAAATGAGCCAATAGGCACAGCAAGCGGTTCTTCTGATTTTGGTTTAGCTGATTTAAGAACTCAAGAGCTTGTATATGCTAATCCAAAGCGTTGGTACGAAGATCCTTTACATAGGGTTTGTCCCTTGGATTATTTTAGTGAAGGTATAAGAACGCAATTGAAATCTTTACTTGGCTCTAGCGACAAGAAAAGAACTATCGAGCCAGTTTGCGGCGAGGTTGCGCAAGACAAACCTGTAACAGCACAAGGTGTATGGTTTGTTAAAGGAACTAGTGAAACTCATCCAGAAGATCTTCATCTTGCTTTAGTTCATGACAATATTGATCCGGCAAAAGCAGTTTTTTCGGTAGGCACATCTATAAATGGATTACCATCTGGAACTTACTCTTTTAATCCTGCAAGTTCTGGCTTTATAAACAGAGATTTTAAAGATATCCTAGATGATGGAAAAGTTTATTGCTATGAGACTCAAGGCGGAAAATCTTACACCCAATATATTGCTGTCATTTTACAGCTTACTAGCCCTACAACTCTGCGCATAGAAAAACAAAATTCAAATGTATGTGGCAATGGCCCATGGACATTTAGCTCAAACTATGCAGATTTTGAACGTTAAAATTCATTGATATTCAAACAAAATGCCAAAATCATCAATCAAAAACATAGATAGAATAATAAAATTACTAAAACAAGAAATCAAGCAGTTTGAAAATCCAATTGCAACAGAAATAGGAGAAAGGACAAGAAGTCCATTCCTTGTTTTGATTTCCTGCATTTTAAGCTTAAGAACAAAAGACACAACAACAGGGCCTGCTTCTAAAAGATTGTTCAATTTGGCTGATAATCCATATGATATGGCAAATATTCCAATAAAAAAAATAAAAAAAGCAATCTTTCCAGTTGGTTTTTACCCAACAAAGGCAAAATGGATAAAGCAAGTTTGCAGGATTTTGATTGAAAATTATGAGGGAAAAGTGCCTGACAATATGGAAGATTTGATAAAACTACCAGGTATTGGTAAAAAATGCAGTGCAATAACTTTAGTTTATGGTTTTAACAAACCAGATTTCATTCCTGTTGATATTCACGTTCATGTTATTGCAAATCGTTTAGGGTGGGTAAAAACTAATCATCCAGATAAAACTATGGTTAAGCTTATGGAGATTATGCCTAAGGAGTATTGGTACGATTTGAATAACTTGCTTGTAGCACACGGTCAAAATATATGCGTAACCAATTCTCCATTTTGTTCTAAATGCAAGATAAATAATTACTGTCCGAAAATTGGGGTTTTAAGAAGCAGGTAACAAAGTAATTTCTAATTTTTATTTCTTAAATATTCCTTCATTGGGTTCCAGTAATAGTCACTCCAGCCTTGCTTTATGGCTTCATATTGGCTGTCTGGGATTCCGGTTTGCGTGAAAGTTAGATTGCAGCCCTTTCCCTTTTTCTCAAGCTTGAAATCTGCTTTTGAATATACTCCTTCTTCCCAGTCGCTGCCCCTCCATTCCTGCACTATTCTCTTGTCCTTTACAATATCAAGATTTTTGCCTTCTATATAGCCGTCATATGCCTCAAATTTTCCGTTTTTTGCCCGTGAAATGCTTGCCTTGCCTCCTGTGAAAGCTGCATGTTTCTTTGAATCCATCAAAAGCTCAAATACTTCATGTGGAGAAGCATCAAAGTAAACGGTTTGTTTTATGGTTTTCATGGACTTATGGTGACTTATACTGATATTTAAAGCTATCCAAAATATTAATAAATGACTTCTTAATCCATATTTTTATGGATAGAGTAACTGTAAGGGCATTGAGAGTCGAGTCAAGCAAAGTAAAGGATGATGTTTTACTAATAGGCTTTTTTAAGGATAAAGTTGGTTTAAGCGGAGAAATTAAAAAATTTGACAATAAATTAAATAATATTATCAGTTCTTATATCAAAAACAATGATTTCAAAGGAGAAAAAGGCGAAACAAGAAGTATTTTTGTCAATAGAAATGTTAAAAATATTGTCTTGGTTGGCTTAGGTGAAGAAAATAAGTTTAGTTTTGATGTTTTGTCAAATGTAGCAGCAGATGCTTCAAAAAGATTAAGAGACAATGGAACTGAAAGTTTTAGCGTTTTTTTGGATTCCTTTAAGAATGGAAAATTTAAAGATAACGAAATTGTTGAAAAAATCGCATTAAGCTCATTAATTGGATTGTATAAATTTACAGAGTACAAAACAAAAGATAAAGACAAGATAAAGAATATAAAACAAATAACAATAATAACAAATTCCAATAATGATTTTGAAAAGGAATTGAAATACGCTTTCATAATTGCTGATGCTGTAAATAAAACAAGAGACTTGGTCAATACCCCTCCCAATGTTGCGACTCCTGAATATCTGGCTTCATATGCAAAAGAGCTTGCAAAAAAAGCAAATTTGAAATGCACAATTTTTGATGAAAGGCAGATTGAAAAAAGGAAGATGGGCTGCTTTTTTGCTGTTGGAAAAGGCAGCATCAACAAGCCGAGATTTGTCGTTCTTGAATATTATGGGACTGAGAAAAGACAAAAACCGATTGCAATAGTCGGCAAAGGAGTTACCTTTGACAGCGGCGGTTTAAATGTGAAGCCGTACCCTTATATTTTAAATATGAAAGACGATAAAGGCGGAGCAATTGCTGCTATTCATGTCATTGAAGCCTGCGCCAAATTAAAATTACCAATCAATATTGTTGCTGTAACCCCGTTTTGCGAGAACATGATAGATGCAGATTCCTACAGGCCCGATGACATTTTGACTGCTTATAATGGGACGACTGTTGAGATAAAAAATACTGATGCAGAGGGCAGATTAATTCTTGCCGATGCATTGTCTTATGCAGCAGAAAAGAAGCCAGAAGTTATAATTGACATTGCAACCTTGACAGGAGCAAGCTTAATTACGCTTGGCTATATCGGAACGCCATTCATAAGCACGGATGAAAAATTGAGCGAGAAAATCAAGAATGCTTCAAAAAAATCACTTGAAAAGGTTTGGGAACTTCCTTTATGGCCTGAATACGAAGAAAATATCAAGAGTGATGTTGCTGACATCAAAAACATAAGCGAGGAAGGGGATGCAGGGGTAATAATCGGAGCAACTTTTTTGAAAAATTTTGTAAATGAAGTTCCATGGGCGCATATTGACATTGGCACAACTGTATGGTCAAAAGCTGATAAAGGAATTCTGACAAAAGGCGCAACAGGAGCAACTGTAAGGCTGATGATGGAAATGCTGAGGGAATGGAGATAAAAGGATATTATATTAAATAGAATGGAAATTATTTTCACGAGACATGCAAGATATAGAATCCACAAAAGAAAGATTCTTGAAGAAGAAGTCGTAGAAGCTATAAAATATCCAGATAAAACAATCAAAAAATACAACAAGTATTATTTCCAAAAAAGACTAGAAAGAGGCACTATAGAAATTTCTTGCGAAAAAACAGAAAGAATTATAAAGGTGATAACTGTATATTGGCTATAAAATGGAGATAAGCTATGATAAAGAAGCGGATGCAATGTATATAGAATTTCGCAAAGGTAATTTTTCTAAAAATAAGAAAATAGACGACTTTACAATTATAGATTTAGATAAAGAAGGAAAGATTTTAGGTATAGAACTTCTTGAGGTTAGTACTAGAATACCAATTGAATCTCTTTCTGAAATACACGTAAAGAATTTGCTTGCAACGCATTAAAATTTAATCAAACAAGTCAAAGAATGCTGGGATTCATTCTATACTACAAGAGCCATCATTTATAGAATAGAAAAATATTACAAAAAGCCGATGGATATTGAACGGGCAATTGATGATAAATTATATATTTTGCAAACAAGACCTATAACAACAGTTTAACAAACAATAACCTTTTTAAAACACAGATTTTTTCTAAAGCTCATGTACGACGTCATAATTGTAGGAGCAGGAGCTGCCGGACTGACAGCAGCAATATACACTTGCAGGAAAAAGCTGAAGACAGCAATCATCAGCATAGATGTAGGCGGGCAAACAAATCTGACAAGCCATATTGAAAATTATCCTGGAACAGGGCCGATGCACGGCATAGAGTTAATGCAAAGATTTCAAAATGAAGCAATTGGCTTTGGGGCAGAACTGATAATGGGCAAAGCCAATAAAGTTGAAAAAAAAGATAACAGCTTCAGAATTGGATTAGCGAATGGAGAATCTTATGAGTGCAAAGCCTTGATTCTTGCTTATGGAAAAGTGCCAAAAAGTTTGGGAATTGAAGGCGAGGAAAAATTCATGGGCAGGGGGGTTAGTACCTGCGTGACTTGCGATTTACCTCTTTATAAAAACAGAAATGTGGCAATTATTGGAGGCGGCAACTCAGCTGTTGAAGGTGCTCTTGAATCAGCTGCGATAGCAAAAAAAGTCTACTTAATACATAGAAGAGACAGCTTTAGAGCTGATGAAATAACTGTTCAAAAATTGAAAAATTATCCCCAGATTGAGATTGTGCTTAACAGTGTTCCATTAAAAGTAATCGGGGATAAGAATGTTGATGGAATTGCAGTTGAAAATATTGCAACAAAAGAGGCAAAAGAGCTTAAGGTTGACGGCATTTTCATTGAAATTGGCTATGTTGTTGATACGTCATTTGTGCAGCATCTTGTAAAAGTGAATGAAAAGAAAGAGATTATTGTAGATGAAAGATGCAATACGTCCCAGCCTGGCATTTTTGCATGCGGCGACATAACTCCTGTGTTGTATAAGCAGACTGTGATTGCAGCAGGAGACGGCGCAAAAGCTGCACTGGAATGCTACAGGTGGCTTACAGGCGGGAAAGGCGCTGTTCTGGATTGGACTCACTAAAAAATTTAAAGAAGCAATTTTAATTTAAGCTGGTGCTGGAACTGTAGCTGGTGGCGTTGCAGGCTTTGGAGTTGTTTTGTACATATCACTTACAGAACTACCAATTGCATAAACCGCATCAAACAATCCTTTAGTTGCGTTTCTGACAAGTTTTCCTGTTACGCTTGCAGTTGCTCCAATGTAAGGAATTGGATTCAAAGCACTGTACAAATTTTTTATACTTCCTTCTCCTCTTCTTAGGGTTTCGACTAAGTTTAATGTATAGCTACCAATAGCAGAGGTTATCATCTGCACAAGCAAACCGTACTGGTAAAGCACAGTTACATTTAAAGCACCATATAACCCCAGCCACTTAAACGTGTTTTTGACGCTGGGCCACCAATTCTCCCTGAACTTCTTGCCTAAACCGTAATTCAAAGCTGTACGGCCTGTTGTGACCGCAGGCTGCACTCCAAACACAAATGCTCCAGCTTTTACTGTTTTTGTTGTTGCTAATCCGTATTCTGGCATCATTCTTGCTTCAAGATTGTTGACTGCCCTAAATCCTTCAGCTAGTGGATATGATAATATAGCACCTGTTGCGCCTTGCCATACGATTCCTTCTAGCGCGTCTTTATTTTGAATTAAATTAGCTGTTGTTTTTGCTGCAGCGAAACCATAAGTTGTGGTAGCAGCACGCGCAATATGAGTTGGGTCATAAAGACCATAGAGCCATGGCATTGTAGCAATTGCTCCAATAGCTATCGCTTTTTTCCCAAAACTAGTTAACTCATCAACAACACTTTCTAAAGTGCCTTTTTCTTTCTTCTTTTCTTGTTCCGCAGTTTTTGCTTGAGATTGCTCGTTAGCCATTATTCTCTACCTCGAGCAATTTCTTCAATGCATACTCAACAACGTGACTTTTGTTCCTGAATTTTCCAGTCTGAATAGATTTTAAAATATCAAAAACTGTTCTCTCATCCAGTGTTATGCTAATTTTCTGTTTCATTTTCGTCAATGTGCTGGAGCTGTGGCTGGTGCTGGTGACGGACTCACAGGTTTAGGAGAAGTTTTGAAGTAATCCCTGATAGAGCTGCCTATTGAATAAACTGCATTAGGAAGTCCATAGAAAATGTTTTTAGCAAATTTTCCAGTTGCGTTTAGACCTGCACCAGCATAACCCTTCAGTTCTGAGTATAGATTGCTTAGATTTGCGCCTGGTTGTTTTGGACCAACTAATCTAAATAAGAATGACATAGCTGAGCTATATGCCATTTGTGCAGCTATGCCAAATTTGTAAAGGTACAATACATTTAAAGCGCTCAAAGGAAGAACATATTTCCATGTATTCTTGACGGTTTGCCAATAGCTATTTTTGAATTTTTCATACAAACCTCTAAAACTAAAATTTTGTACAACATGGTTTAAACCCATGTAAGCGCCTATAAATGCTGCTTGTCCTGCTGCTAGTGCTCCTACTGCAGCAGCTCCTCCTGGAATTGTTCCTGCATAATTTGTAACATACTGCCTTGTTAACTCAATGTATCTAAAAAGTCCAGCAAGAGGGTTTGCTATTATTGTTCCAACAAAAGATTCTTTCATTGACTTAACAGGATCAATAGGTTTTTTCAGCATCATATCTTCAACACTTGAGCCTGCTGCCAACGGATACGCATTAATCATAGCGTTTGTTCTATTCTCACCAGAAAACATAAATGGAAATGATAATCCTGCGGCAAATAATCCAGCATGCTTTGCAGCATTAATAGTTTCATCAACTACGCTGTCTATGGTGCTAACCGGCTTAGGCTCTTCTTTTTTTTCTTGAGGGGAGTTTTTTGCTATTTTTTCAAGCTCTGTTGCTTCAGCCATCTTGCTCCTCCATCAGCTTTTTGACAGCAAATTCCACTGCATGGCTTTTATTTCGGAATTTTCCGCTAGAAAGAGCGCTGACTAATTCATCGACTAATTCTTGGTCTAGACTCACACTTAACTTGTGCTTCATTTCTGCCTGCGAGCGTTCTTCGAACGCATTTACTTGTTTGCGAGCGTGCGAGCAAACTCGCACGCATGTACCCAACGTTGTAAGTACTACTGAGTAGTATATTATACTACTAATATATAAAGGTTTCTATTGTAATCATTAAAAAGTAGTTACAAAAATTAAGTTAATATGCTAATTTAATAACAAATATGATGTAAGTAAAATAAATAATATATAAGAAAATTAACAAATAATAGTTTATACCGAAAGATATATATACCAATTAGTATAATAATCTAAAATAGATAACTTTAAATACTAATTCTATGCAGAATGGAATATCAATTAAAAAATAATATACCAATTAGTATAATAATATATATCGAAACATATTTAAACCCAAATCAAACTTAATTAAATTTTAGGTATATATTCCAAATGGTATAATTTGGTGTGATAATTGAATAGAAAAGAGATTGAGGTTAGAAAGAATTATCTGGACATTTTAGATAGAAATACAGCTTCTTTCAAAAAAGGCTCTGGAAAAAACATTGCACTTTTAGGCCCGAGAAAATCAGGCAAAACTTTAATTATCAAAGAGCATTTGAAGAATGCAAAGGATGTTGTCCCTATATATATCGACCTTGAAAAAATAAGCCTGAATCCGGAAAATTTCTCTGTTGAGTTTGTTGGAAATGTAATTTTTCATTTCCTGAAAAAACAATTAACTGAATATAAAAAACTTTTATTGCTGGAAAATTTACTTAAAACAGAAAATGAGTTGAAAAGCAAAAATGCTTTTTCTCTGATAAAAACAATTGAAAATGAGCTGCTTAAAATAAAGCCAAATCAAAAATTGCTTGTTGAGAGCGCTTTTAAATTTACTGAAGAGTTGGGAAAAGAAAATAACAAAAAATTCCTTATTGCTCTTGATAATTTTGAAAATTTGCTTGACTTGAACAACTTTTCTCAAATAAAAGATGTTTTATCTATTATTAATTTTGATTCTGAAAATGTAAACTACATTGCAACCAGTTCTGCAATCAAGCAATCTTTGGCTTTATTAAAAAAATTTGAATGCTTTGAAATAAAAAATCTGGAAAAAAAGGAAGCGATTGAATTAAGCGAAAGCATTATTGGAAAAAACGATAAAGCAAACGAAGAGATATTCAAATTGAGCTGGGGACATCCATTAATCACTATCCTACTCTCCAATAAATATAAAGAAATAAAAGATGTTAAAAAATCATTTTTAATCGAGCTTCTTCAAAAAAATAATTCCATCTATAATTATTGCAATGAATCCTTAAATTATTATTATAACAGAGCCAGAGGGCAAACACTCCTTAAAACAATTCTGAAAGTTATTGCGAATGAGGAATTAAGATTAAGCGAAATCGCAAAGAAAATTTACAGGAGCGCTCCTGTCACAAAAAGCATTCTTGAAAGACTGATGGAGGTTGATGTCATTTACAAGAAAGATAATAAGTTCTACTTTGCTGATAATGTGCTTAGGCTTTGGCTGAAATTAACTTCTCATGGTTATGAGTTTGATGATGTTCCTGATGATAAAATTTTGAATGAGGCAATGAAAGAGTTATGAGCAAAAGTAAATTAATTTGGAGTTTTGCATTTATTTTAATATCAATAATTTCATTGCCAATAGCTTATGCTCAAGCATTTACAGGAAGCAGGATATTCTTCATTTTAGTAAATGCAGCTATTATTGGGATTGTTTTGTTTATATTACAAGCTTTCTTAATACCTGGAAAGCCAGATAAGGAAAAAGTCTCAGCTTGGGTCATTATACTAATTGCATCTTTGTTGATATCATGGTTCTATGGAACAAACGGGTATATTTGGGAAGTTGGGCCCTTGGCGCTGATATTTAATCCAGTTGTTATCATAAATACTGTTATAATTGGCATTGTGCTTTACTTGCTTTCAGGCTTCCTTGATCTAAAAAAAAGGCTGAACACTTCCGAAGGCCAAGTTGGACTTACAATTATCATATTTTTGATATCATTAATAATAGCTGTGAAAATTGGTCCAAAATGGCTATGGCATCAAGATATTGTAATATCTCTCATGGGTTTCCTCTTCTATGTAGACAAAGATGGATATGGTGGAATACTAAATCCATTTCACCCCTACTACAAACTCTGGATATTTATCTCCTTGTTTGTTGTTATTGCATTTTTCTTCAACAATTTCCTGTTGAAAGCAAATAAAGAAGCAAAAATGAACACTGCCTTGGCCTTGATATTAGCAGGCCATATGACATATAATGGAATTAGCCCAAATAATGTCATAACAATAGCAGAAGTTCTTTTTGTGCTTATTTTACAAGATAGCCTAAAGGATTCGATTACGAATAAATGGTGGAGATGGATTGTTGCTATCTTCCTAATTATGTGGGCTGGCTATGCAGTCAGTTCAGCTACAGGTTATGGTGGCCTTAGCACAACAGTTCTTGGCAAATCCCCTGGCGTAGCTGGAGGAATATTCTATGGTATAGGATGGCTCATTAAAGCAGGTTTTGTGCTAGGCGGTGGTGTATTAGCGTACTGGTTAATTAAGAAATATATGCCTGGAGGCACTCCCTAATGGTATCCCTCAATGATAGATGGGTAAAGGAATCAATTGCAATAGGGGGCGCTGTCCTGTTAATGCTTTTGTTAGACTGGTTACTTCCGGGAAGCACAATATTGCCAGACATCGTTAACTTATCATGGGAGAAAATTAAGTATATTGGAATAGCAATAATGGTATTGATGTTAGTCACTATTTTGGGAGTTGGCTGGGCATTGAAAGGTGAGATTGGTAGAGAGGAAGTTACGAAAGAAGCACTTACAAGAGCATATGTGGATATATTACATAGGCTAAGAAAACGAAGAGCGATTGCCAGAATTATTGGAGACTGGTTTGAGTTAAGGGACCCAACATTGCCAGGAGAACTTCCAATTCAATTCAAAAAGCTGAGAGTAGAGATATATACAATGATAAACTGGATGCTTAGGCATGAGATTTACGCTGCAAAGCATCGAAGTGTTGAGGAAATGGTACATGACTTTGGCGACCATGACGTAGGAAGAGAAAAAACCCTCACGAGGCGTACTCCAACATTTGAACAAATGAATTTCAATATGAGGCAAAGGCTTGAGGGAGGAAAGATTCAAAGAGCGGACCAAAATGACCCTTCCACAGATTGGCAGGTTGTACCGAATACAGAGCTGCGGATGGATACTCCTGGCTTTGCTAATCAATATTACATAATACTAAAGCTCATGAACATTTTAAAAAATAATCTTGCAACAGCGGACCTTAAGAAACCAAAAGTTTTTGAGGCACTAAATCCAGAACAATCCATACCAGCAGTCTTCGATAGAGAACACTTCAGTAATTTTACAGAAAATATTGAAAGAAATTATGGTAGATTCAAGACAGCAGTCAGAAGATTTAGGGTAGTAAATAAAATTAGAGCACAATGGTTATACTTCTTGGATATGTATAATCTGTATGGAGAATACAAAAGAGGTTTTAGATTTGCTAAAATGTGGAGCGTGCCGCAGTTGTATAGGGTAGTTTATGATCCCATGGATCCAAATTTCAGCTTCAACATAGATCATTTGAATCCAAATCCAGTTGTTAGGGAAATAGACTGGGATAAATTACGACTTGGAGTTCCTCCAATTCCAGCATATCAATTGACTCCATCACCACCAGGCAGCCCACCAGACACTCAGCCAACCATAACAAATGATGCACCTAACTTCACAACTGCGAATTATTATTATCCTAATTTTGAACTCGATGATAATAGGAATAGGACACATTATTTGATTGAAACAGACACTTATGGCTTTTCAGTGAGCGACATTAATCGCATACAAATAGATAAGATAGACTTGCCTTATATCAGAAAATGGAAGGCTTCTGATATAGGATGGACTGACAAACCAGATGAAGAGGTTCCAAGATTTAACTTGCTTATGCATTCTGCTGAGTTGGATTGGAGATTTTTCTTGGAGGACTTTGAAAAAGGGATATATCATTCATTCAGCAAAAAAATAGACGACTACAACGAATTGATTGCATATGGCTACACGAATTTTGATGCAGCAACTTTTAAGAGTCTTTTAACCATTGAACAAAATGCCTTTGATAGGGAAATGCTCAAAGACACTGGAAAGTTTACCTACTGGGGAAGAAGGCACTATTGGGACTATGAACGGTCGGATATGAGAAATTATCCAGTAAATCCATACCCTGCTGTGTCATTTTACCCGCTATGGAACTTTATCACAAGCGTAACAACTAAAATAATCAAAGAGCCTGAAATCGCAAGAAGATTCATTGAGGAATTTAAGCTTGGATACAGGGAGATAGAAAAACAGACTCAACCGAGACAAGGAGGTGGTGGCAGTGCCCATTAGAACTACAAATTTTGGAAAAGAAGCTCAGACAGAAATTACAGAAAAATCTGGATTGTTTGAAAGCAAAAATGTCAAATTCGTAGAGGATTCAGCAAGCCTTCTACTGGATTTGGGAGTATTATTCTACAGTGCTAATTCGGTTATTAATGATGAGAAAAGATTGAAGAGCAGCGCCATTGATTACAGAAGATTAGCCTTGCTTAAAAATATTGTTGTAGTGAACAAAGGTAATACCCCTGTTCTAATGGCTCGCTTAAATACTCATCTGTCTTTTATACAGCAGTATGACAAGACACTTGCAGAGCTAATATCAAATTACTTGCCTAATTTAAACAGACAAAAGGAACTGCTCAGCAAAATATCAAATTTAATTCAAGATGCAGAGCAAATGCTGGCCAATATCGACATTTTAATGGAAAACATAGAAAGGTTGCCAAATTCTGACTTAAAATTAAGGCTGAAATCAAGAATAGTCATGCTAAAAAGATATTCTGAAGAGATTAGAGTTTTGAACTTTGATTTGTATGACATCAAAAACTGGGGCAGATATTTCCATGAGGATCTAAAATTTTTTGTCGATAGGGTTAATACTTTTTTTAAAGGAGGGGTAACCAGAGATAGAATAAGGTTTATTTCTTTAGACCAATTCGATGAAGAAAAAATGAAAAGAAACATAACATCAAGCCAGCAATTTAGAGTATTATTTTCACTATCCCGATACACTCATGATACACAAGCCCAAATAGAGTACCTATCAAAATTAATTTTATTTTTGGAAAAAGATATTGAGGATGGCAAGTGGATAAGGAATTTGTCCACATCAAAATTTTATAATAATGTTGAAGCATATGCAGATATATTTAGAAAGAGATTTTTTAATGAACCTTTTGCTAAATCACTATTAGCCAACAAGCAGAAGATAGGAGAACAACCTTTTAAATGGATCGAACTATTGCAAAAAATGAAACAGGGCTTGGAGGCATCAATGCCAAAGAAAAACGTCGCTATAGAGAATTTAATGAATTTATTGAGTAATTTGTTTTCAGAAAGGATAACTGCTCTTCGATCTTCTATCCTTAAGTTTGCAAACGAGATGGTTGAGCTACTTCAAAAAGAGACACAAAATAAGGATTTGCTAAAGCTCATAGAAGACGGAGTAAAAAGGATGGAGAAGACAATCAACAGAATTTGGGAAGAAAGAAAAAGGAAATTCAATGAGTTTGCAAACGGGATAAATTTATTGAGTAAGGTAGTCAATCCCTCGCTTGACCAATTTACCCAGCAAATTGACATAGAAAGGGAAAGTGCTCAAATCGCTCGAGATAGCATGGCATTCGTCCAGTTTTGGGATACTACTCTTAAAATAAATAGGACAATTCCTCGGGCATCAGTTCAAAAAAGGCATGGCCTTTCGGGTATGTTAGCATTCAACATTGCCAGAATGGAAGAGCTGGTGGAGTCAAATAACGCCATGGAAGCAAGAATAAAACAGAAAGATGAACTTGCAAGGACTTTTCCATTGGACAGGGTAAAAACAATCGTTGTTGAATTAATCGGAGTCTATCAAAACCTAATGAGATTCATTGAATTTTTGGGGATTGGGGTAGAGACAAAAAATCTTGAGGCTAAAACAAAAATATTCCTAGGTGAGTTCAATGGCTGAGCCAGAAAAACCAGAAGAAAAAAAGAAACTAATTAACAGATTTTTGCCAACGAGGAGTTTTTTCACGAGATTGCTTAGAAACATATTGGCGAAGTATCTGCCTTCTGAGGCGCTGCCACATCACAAGTGGACACCTGGAATGGATATTACCGAAATACCTACATTTAAAACGCTGAACGCGCAACTTAACTTTAAAATAGTTGCAGCACTTAACACCCAACAGATTAGAACTGAAAGGAATTGGGACGGCAGCAAGGGAGAAGACATTGACAGTGTGAACAAATATCGAAAAATCGTTCTTGATTTATTCACCAAAACAAAGTGGGAAGGTGTAAAAGATGTTGGAGAGATAAATGAAGCAATAGGTCCGTGGACAGATATAAAAGCTCTCGAGCGTGAAGCTAATTTTGTGCAATATGGCACTACTTATCGCAGTGGAGTTCCTCTAGAGATAATTCCTATAAGAATCAATAGGGATGGCAGACCGCCTGTTGATAGTATATTTCATGTACCACCTCAAGTTCCTATTATATACACGGATGGAAGGCGCGGCAGAGATCGGAATGGAAATCCAATAACTGAGGCATATTACGTGCGTTATATAGGATATAATAATGAGTCCTACTGGAACCAACTTAATGCTGACATAGATAATATTTGTGAGCTTGTAGCTAATGACACTTTGAGCATGACAACTGACCTGGATGAACAAAAAAATATTAAGGCAAACATAGAAAAATTACGAGAGGAAATCACGTCTTTGGCTGGAAAGATAAAGACATTTACAAATTCAAAGGAGAGAGAGTATTATGTGGCATTAGATGATGTTAAAAGATTATACACGCCACTTGGGAAAGCATTAGAAGAGGTTGCAAAATTAAAGCTAACAGATGAGCAAGTGCATTTTACCCATACTTTCAGAATTGTAAAGCCTGTGATTTACAATCTAGATGGAACTGTGAAAGATTCATTGCAAGCATGGTATATGGATCCAGCTAATCCTAATCCCACTTTCAAAAAGCTGGACAACGAAGTTGATTGGGGCCTTGATGAAAATGGATGGCCATTGGAAGTTGGAGACGGAAAAACCAGATTTGAAGGAGTGCCACTTAGGATGGGAGAGGTATTATTAGACAAATATCTTGGAGAAATAAGAAATGATCCCCACCGAGCCAATAATCCAAGAGTTGTTCCCGAAGAATTCACAGAAGAAATGGACCCATTAGCGATGATAACTTTCTTGTACGTTTACTATGACGCATATAGAGATGATTTGAGAGATGCAAGATACCATGAAGGCGCAATAACTTTACAAGAGAGAATAAAAGTGGAATTAGGCGTACAGGACAATAAGTATGTGCATACCGGCATAGATGCTCAAGGGCGTGACAAATATGAAGAGCGAAAACAGACTATGGAGGATATTGAGGCAGGCCGCCATGCTGTGGTAGAAGTTAAATTGAACAAGCTTCCGGGTGGTGCAACTCCAGGAAGGATTCCGAATGATCCTGCATTTGTAAGATGGAAAGTAAAGCCAAAAGATAGAAGTCCTGCATTTGACTTGAGAGCCTTGAGAACAACTGTTCTTGGCAAGGAAATAGATAAGCAATTGATTAAACATTGGGGTAGGCCATTTTACTATGAAACACAGAACGACCAAATAGAAAGGTATCAGGTAAAAGATAAAACATTAGCTAGCCCAAGAGGAGCAACTATAACTACCAGGGGAGCAGCACTCTACATGTTCCATCGAGTCATTGAAGAAGTCAAGCATTGGGGGGGCGAGGCTGAAAGAAAGGGGGTTTTAGAACTTTTCACAGCAATTGGAGAACAAACAGAAGGATGGGATATAGGGCCGAATATGGGTGAAGGTGAAACCGGATGGGGTAAGAATTTAACGTGGAATCCATTAAAACCATTTAGAGGATAAATTTTGAAATACACATTGAAAAGAGCCTTTATTTTTTATTTATTTTACAAAATTTAATTTAAATGCCAAAAAATTGCTTTCATCGGCACAGGAAAAATGAGGTACTTTCAAAGATTTTAAATAATAAAGAAATCGGAACTATTTTTTATCCAAAAAGAAAAGATTAAATAATTGATTAAAAAAGAGGTGTAATCATGGAAATAAAATTATGGAAAAAACCGAAGAACTGCACTATAATCGAGGGCTTTCCTGGCTTTGGATTAGTTGGAACAATTGCATCAGAATTCCTGATTGAGCATTTGAAGACAGAGCAGATAGGCAAGATCTTGTTTAACGACATGCCTGCAATGGTGGCAATACATGAAAACAAGATTGTTGAGCCTTTGGGAATATTTTACAACCCAAAGTACAATCTCGTAATTTTGCATGCAATAACAGCAGCAACGCATTATGAATGGGAGATGTCAGACATAATTGCAAAATTGGCTTCTGACTTAAGCGCAAAAGAAATAATATCCCTTGAGGGTGTTGGCTCTGGGGAAGAAAGTGAAGGTAGCAGGGTCTTTTACCATTCAAATAACGACAAAAATTCCAAGCTTTTTGAAAAAGCAGGAATTGAGGCTTTGAAGGAAGGCATTATTATTGGAGTTACAGGAGCTGTTCTTTTGAGAGTTGAAAAAACGCCTGTAAGCTGCATCTTTGCAGAAACGCACTCAAATTTGCCGGACAGCAAGGCTGCTGCAAAGGTAATTGAAGCCTTAGACAAGTATCTTGGAATGGACATAGACTACAAGCCTTTGCTTGAGCAGGCGCAGAAGTTTGAGGAGAAGCTGAAGACAATAC
>CAYIKX010000002.1:13373-20346 GCA_964364025.1 uncultured Methanosarcinales archaeon | reverse complement strand
TCTGTTTCTTCTGGCTTGTCCCAGACTAATATTACAGAATTTTCCGCTTTAAGGGCATCTTTTACTTCTAAATTCTCTATTGGCTTTGGGGGAGGTTTTGGGAATGTGACAGCAAATTTGTAGACAATGTCCCTTAGCTTAACCTCTCCATCAGAACTGTCATAAGCATAAGTTTGCTTTCCGGTTTTTGCGCAGAGCTTGATGCCTCTTGTTTTGGGCAGGTTTATAAGAGATGGTAATCCAATTTTTTTCCCAGGGTCTTTTGCCAAAAAGCTGCTCTCCACTCCGGCATCTATAAATTTAACTCCATCTTTAGATTTATATAGAAGAATTAGCTTGCTCAAGGCTATTCTTGTTGAATCCTCTTTTAAAGCAAATGCATCTGTAATGGCTGGGTTTTCATTATTGTAATTCAGCTTGATTATTACATTATCAGGGCTTATGCCTTTTTTATCCCTGTTTTCGAAGTCTTCTGCATACGTCAATTCTTCCAGATTTATAAAGCCCTGCTCAAGTATTTTCCCGTCTTCTATTAATTCTGCTTTTGTCCGAGAGTATTGCCTCGTTAATTTTATTTCAAAATTCCTGATTGATTTTTGTGTATTTATGTAGTTTCTCTTGTCAAAGGTTAATTTGCACACTGCATTATTCTCTTCAAGATTCTGGCAATCACTGAACTTGTCTATGAAGTCGTAAAGTAAATAGTAGGTTTCTCTGTTTCCACTACATACCCATCCCTTTTCAGCAGATTTCAAACTTATGCATTTTTCAGTATCAGTAGTTGCTTTACAGGAATCTATGACGCTTTTTAACTCTGATTTTAGATTTTTATATTCATCCAAGCTGTAGTCAATTTTTGCCTTGAATGAAGGCATTAGTGAATAAGTACCTATAACATTGCTTTCATCTTTTGCTGCTGTAACAGCGCCTGTTATTAATGGATTCTTATCTGTATAGACTACAAGACTGACTAAAATAAGTGGTATAAGCATCAACAAAACCAAGTCTTTTGTTTCCATTTTATACTATCACATCTACTCCTTGTGCCTTCGCCCTTGCATATCTGTTTGTGCCGCAGCATTCAAAATGCCATTCCTCATTACCATATCTTACCCATCCTGCCTGGGACATTATTTCGTGCAGCGATTTCCAGTCATTTCTTGTCATTGTGTCTCTTGTCTTATCTTTAAACCTTACATCAACTACTTTGCCGCTTAAGTGAGGGCATGTCGGGCTTGGAGGGCACACTTCTTTTCTGTTTGGATTAATTTTCCACTCAGCTACTTGTTCAGGCAAAGTCCTGTAGCCCTTAGTTACCACTAAAGAAACTCCTTTTTCTTTTGCTTTTTCCTGCGCTTCTGCCAGTAGTTGATAAGCCTCCTTTGTCAATAAGCACCTTGCGCCTTTTTTGCACAATTCTGTTCCTGTAAAATCTACAAAATTTTCAATTTGAATCACTCCTGTTTCTGCTTGTTTTTCTATTTCTGTCTGCTCCTTTATGGCTGCCCTTGCTTCATTTTTTAGAATATCAAATTTTAAAGGTTCTATTGCCAATCCAAGAATCTCAAGATTATTTTGAATTTGATAGTTGTAGTTATCAGTCAGTATATTTCCGGGATATTTTATTAAATACTGGTTCAGATGTTTATTAAAGATGTACTCAAGATTTACTCCTGCAAAATTTTCATCAAAACACGAATTCGCTTCATAATTGCCTGAAGGTGTTTTTTTAATTTCATACCAGATATTAGCATTGTTGAATTTCCAGCAGTCCTTAATCTCAACTTCATTGTTTTCAGCAATATCAACTCCGCTGCTGTCTATATCTTCGCTATCATAAACATCTGATGCTCCACCTTTTTGGGCAAGATCGTAAACTGCCTGCTGCAAGGCATATTTTGCTGACTGGTCGATGTAGAATAGTACTTTCTCTGCTTGTTTTGAAACACTTATTAAAGCCAGAGAAGATTGACCAATCATATCAAAATCCTTTGTGCTATCACTTATTACAGAAACTATAATAGCTCCTAGAAGTCCTGCTAGCAATCCATAAAGCAGTGTTTGTGATTTTTTATTTCTCATTTTTAACTGACAAATCTTGTAGTAACAATGAACAGCCTTAATTCTATTAACTCTGTATTGTACGCAGGGATTATTGTTCTTGAGATTTCTTTTCTTAATATCTGCTCTCTTCTAGCTCTTTCTGAATCAATTATGATTTCTTTGTCTTTATGTCTTATTTCTAAAGACCAAGTTGAATACGATGTTTCTATGTTACTATTAGAAAAAAATTCATTTGTTATACGCTTGATTTGATTCAACATATTTTCATTTTCAACCAAAAAATATTTAGTGATTTCATCTGCTGCAGTAGTTGAAGAATCTTCTAGCTTAACTTCATTTTTCAAATAATTAAGCAATAACTGAGCAGCATCCTTGACTATAATCTGCTCCTTAATCTGTTCTCTTGCAACCTTGTTTTTGTTTAGGCTCATAAAAGATAAAAACAATATTATGATAACTAACACTATTATTGTTAATATCAAAGGCAGCCAATCTTCAACTTGTGCTTTTTTATTTGACATCTTGCATCTCTATAAAAAGTTCCGCTATTTTTATATTTCCTTTATCATATACAAAAACCTTTTTTGTTTCTGCTTTTTTTAGAAATCCTTGCCAATTTTTTGTGTTTATTGTTGTTTTTTCATTTTCATAATTTAGAGTTAACCTATAGGCTTTTACTTTCGTATCTTTAGCATCATAACATTTATTGAGATTATTAGTATTAAATTTCTCTGAATCAATCACCAAAGGGTAAATTCTGCTAGAATCCTCATCCTTCAAAGCAAAGCATAAAGGAGAATTGAGGAATCTTTGACTTAGGAGATAGTCTTCGAGTCCTGGAAGTATTTCTGCTATTTCAGATTTATTTGAAGATGACATCCATACTATCAAAAAAAATGTAATTACTGCTACAAATGAGAATACTCCGTAGAATATTATCTTTCTTGCTGAGATGTCAGCTTTTCTACCGAAAATTACTCTGCTCATCATATTCAAATTTTGGAATTTCTTCTGATATTGTTATTTCTCCGTCTATTTTTGATATTACAATCTGCTTCGGTTTTATTAGTCTAATATTTATGTCAGATTCCTCTGTCTTCACAAAATAATAAATTCCTTTAACTAAATCGTTACTATCAGATACTTCAATTCTGTTGTCAATAAAATAAAAAGAATAGTCGTGTAGATTCTTATTTACAATGTAAGCATTGCCTGAAATTCCAGCAATCGTGTTTAGCTGCATTGCAAGATCTTTTGCCAAATTCAATTTTTCATATATTGTACCTTGTGCATAAGCTACAGAGACATTAACTGCCATATAAACAACACTAAAAGCTACTATAAACTCCAAAAGAAACCACAAACTTATGTCTCCTCTTTTTTTCATATTCAGCCTAGAAGTTGCGCAGTTTAAATTTTTTATGCTATGTGAGCTCTATGTCGCCTTCTTTGTTCCTGACAAGCATTTCTTTGAGCTTGTCGTCTATGCATGGGCTGCTTGAACATACATCAACAAAGTTCTTGTATTTTTGTATATATAACACTCTAGTTGATGTGCTTACATGTGGCAAAGGGCTGTTTGCGCTCCTAAAATAAAGAAAACCTCCTTTAAGTGCAGATTTTGGTCTGCCATCTTCGTATTTCTCTGTTATCTTTTCAGATAAAAAGTCTATGCCATCAAAAGATTTGCATATTGGTTCTTGACATTTTGTTGACTCAGGAAAAGATTCTTGTAAGCCTAAATAAGATTTCTTGCATAAGCAAATGCAAGCCTTTTGATTTTGACATTCTTTTGGTCTGTTAAATGTAAAATAAATCTGGTCAGGGTTTGGATTATTATAATAATAACCATGTTGCTCAAACCTATTGCTATCTTTGGCAAAGCCTGCTACAATAGATTTATCGTCAAGGTATAGTACTGAACTTACAATCTCGCCATCGCTGACTGAGATTATAGCACCTGCAAGGTTATTGAAAGATTCCTTTGCTTTATCACTTAATTTGAAAAATTGAGAAGCCCATAATACAGTGGGAACAAAGAATAATAATCCAAGGATTGCGTAAAACAAGAACTTAAGCATTATTGCTTTTTTCATTTTTGCATAAAGAAGGGCAGTTTTTTGCTGCTATTGCTGATACTTGCCCACATTTATCTTCTTTGCCATGAGTTTCTGGATCGCAAGGGCATTTGTCGCTAATCCCTATATAATCATCTAAGTCACAATCTTGGGTTACTTGCTCTGTCTGCCCTCTTAAAAATGGTAATTGTTCGCCTGTGAGTATTGGTATAATACCATATATAGTCACAACAAGAACCAATCCTAGTATAGCTGTAGCAATCAAAATACTCATAGGACTTACTTCCATTGATTTTTTATTCTTCATTTTCTCACCTAGATTTTATTAATAATTTTAAGTTTTTGGTATGCAGCATACATTATCACCTTCACATTTAAATTTGGTGCTTATTTCGTAATTTATTTGACATTCTGACGCAGCTACACATACGCCTAGATAACTGCACTTCTGTTCTTCACCTGAGCAAAATGGAATATTATCTTTTATATACCCAATACAATCGTCATCTAAAAATCCATCTCTGACGCTGCAACTAAAATATCCATCTACAGTAGGTATAAAGCAAACATTTCCGTCTTGCGTCTTGAATACCAAATTTAAATCTTCTTTCTCTTTTTCTTCTTCATTAATATAAATGCTTCTGCCATCTCTGAACTCTATATCTGCTGTGCTGTAATCATTAATACAATCTGACTGACACGGTGTTCCATCTAAATAATTATTATAAAAGTTTTTTACAGAATTTGAATAACCAACTACACATGACACTTTGCCTGCTACAGTATTGCTTTTTACAATTTGCCTGTTCTTATTTAACAATTTTACAAAGATGCCTTGTTCTACATTAGATAAAGTTATACCATATCCATCAAAATCTCTGGAAAAAGATTTGTAATTGTATATGCATGGTCCTTGTCCTTCTGTTCTTAGAATGTTTAATATATTTTCATATGTTTCTTCTATATTTCTCGCAGACTCAAGAGTAGTTTTCTCAAAGTTATCTCTTCTTAACCCAGAAAATGTTTTCTCAGCAAACCAATCCGCTGCTTTTGCTGCTTGTGGCAAAATTGCTTCAGGTCCAAGTATATAAATTAAAATTATAGCTAAAAGAATTAGAAGTATTACTGCTGCCATTACAGTGCTTATAACTGCTTTCTTTTTCATTTTAGGAAATAATTGCCTATTGCAATGATTTTTGTACCCAAGCCGCTATACCATAGAAGTGCAAATACTACTAATGCAATCACAATTACCCATCCAATGATCTCTACTAGTGATCTTTCTTCTCCTTCTCCAGCTTTTTTGTTTTTAAGTAATTTTTTTATTTTCATTTCATTAGTCATTACGAATATCTTCAATAATATTACAGCGTTCTTCTTTCAAAGCGTCGTTTAATGTTGTTAAGTATATTGTATTTATATCCCTCTCAAAAAGTTGCTCCATATTATCAACAGCGTACTCAGACGCTGTTTTTCCACCTAAGTAACCTGCTCCAAATATACCAGATACAACAAGAACACCAACAGTACCAATGCCACCAGTAGGCACACCAAGATACAATGCTAATGCTACAGCGCCAGCACCAGTGCCAAATCCGAATTTAGTGCACCATGAGCATTGACCAGTAGGGCTACCAAAGCTTATAGCATAAGTTTCGCCTGGTTTTATGTTTGTTGGTACTATAATATTTCCAGGACCGCCAAATTTTTGTATATAATCTACGTAAGAGTTATAATTTTCTTTTTTGATGAAACATTTCATTTTTGAAGGACAGTCCCATGAACTGTATTCATTATACAAATTTCCATCAGGATTTGTTGAACTACAAATACTTCCTTTGTTCCAGCATTCGTATTCTGTATAGCAGCATGACTTTTTGTTCTTTTTTACACATGCATCGTTTTTCTTGTCAATCAGAAGGTAGGAAGGGTCTGCGCTAATTTTGCTGCTGCAGTCTTCTGTGTTTTCAGAATCTATGCAAAATCCTCCAGTTATTTTGCATCTATCGTCATCAGTAGAGGCCTTGTAGGGCGTCTCAAACATGTATTGTAGAAGTTCATCGGACTTTATTTCACCTTTAAATTTGTAAGTTTCTCTCAAATTAACATTATAACATATAAAGCAGTTCTTGGTTATTGAGTCACCTTCCTTGAAAACATCTTCAATGAGCCCTTCTCCAAATTGATTCCAGCATTTTGTCATTAAATCTGAAATTTCTCTTTTGATATCTTCTTTTGATGCATCTTTATTTTCTGGAATGTACTTATCCAAAGTTCTGCAAAGCAAAGGGGTTGCAACACTACCTATCTTTAATTTTCCAGTGGCAGGATCGTATATTTCAGTGTATGATTTTTCCCTTAAAGCAACACTTCCCTTACATATTGCTTCTGCTTCTTTTGCCCCTACTTTGCCCTGAAATGTCTGCCAAATTGAAATTATTAATACGAAAGCTGCTGTTAAAAGTATAGTAGTAATTAAGAACCCTTTAACTTGTGTTTTTTTATTTTGGAAGATATGCATAACCAATCCTCCTTATTACTAAGTACAACGCTATTGCAATGGCTATAGCCAGCAGAATTAATACAACTTTTTCAACAGGCATTGCTGTATCAGACGCTTCTTGACCTCTTTTGTTGTAAAAAAATAAGATATCTCTTTTCAGCATGCTAAAACCCTAAAGAACCACCTATATAAATATTTGGGTTAGAATTTAAGTGCAGCAGCAAACCTGGTTTTCAGCCATGCCTTCAAATTTTCCTAATATGGGAGCTTCATTGGTAAAACAAGAATTTGCTATTCTCGGAGAGCCGCCTTGATAGCCAACGGACTT
>CAYIKX010000002.1:0-13363 GCA_964364025.1 uncultured Methanosarcinales archaeon | reverse complement strand
ACGTATTTGCATCCTTTGTCGCAATTAAGAGAATTTTCTTTAACGCCTTCGCTAAAAACCTTAAACCTGCCTGTGAATACAATAAAAAGCACGACCAGAACCGCTAAAGCAATTGCAGCTATTATTATGGTATTTATGGAAATGCTCTGCCCTTTTTTATGCATAAAGAATTCATTAAATAATTAGTATATAATGTTTATGGTTTTTGCACGCAGCAGCATCCATATGGACCGTCTTTATAGGAGCCTGCAATATACTGTCCATCAATGCATGATTTTGTATCTGTGCTTGGGTTGTTACCTAAATTCATGTTCAAACTGGAGCATTTCTGCGCGCAGGTATCTGTTTCCTGCACGCCCTTAGTGAATATGCCGAGCCTTCCAGTGAATATAGCAAATAGAACTATCAGGACAGCCAGCCCAAGGGCAGCTATTATTATGGTGTTGATGGAGATGCTCTGTCCTTTGTTGCTCATTTTTGCGCCTCTTTCAGCATAGCCATTAAAGTAAGTTATATTTAAATATTTGGATTATTTACTTCATTTTTATTGTTTTTATCTGCAAATATCCAATTCAACGTACATTGCGCCTGTGCTTATTGGTATAGGAAAAAGTTTTGATTCTTTTTCCCCTGCACACTTTCTTCCTAGCCTAATGAATGGTGTATTCACATCAACATAAGCCAAAAACTCGTAATCCATCTTCCATTTATCCAAAGTTTTTGTAAATATCTCATTGGCAATTGATTTAACAAAACTGCACGAGTATTCTCCATTATTACACCTTATACTTCCATCTCCGCCTGTCTGAGCGCAATCCTGCAATAGCTCTGTCATTGTAAGCTGTGAGCAATCCCTGGCAGTTGTTTTCAGGAAAGTATTAAGCATGTTAGAGGCAATCTCTGAGCTAAGAAAATCAGTTCTATAGTTCGTTGGCTTATTAAGGCTGAATTTTACAACAAAAATTGTAGCCACTAGTATGATCACCACAACAATGGCTAGCCCAAGTATCTCTGATTGGGATTTTTTCATCTTGTTAATGTCTGTATTGTCAATATGCCAAAGCCATGCTCTTTTGTGATTGGATTAAATAATGATATGGGGACATTTGTAGTAAAATTGTTTCTGAAATCTCCAGTTGTTCTTGAGTACAATTTCCATTCTTCTGGATTTGGGTATATTTGGATGATGCTAATATCACTAAATTCCAGCAAATCGTAATAAATAATGTTGTCTTCTATTATTTGCTTGGCAGACTGAAGCTTTAATATGTCAATGCAGTTTTCCTTTACAATGTTGTCATCGCTGCACTGCAATTCCGGCATAAACATCGCTCTTTGGGCTATATTAACAGATTTTGCCTGGGAGAATTCCTCTTTTTCTGTTTCCAGATTGCTTTTGAATATCTTTGTATAGAATATAAATCCTAAAGCTATTAATATGAAGAAGATAAATAGCACTGCTATTGTTTCAAGGATTTGAATTTGTGCCTTTCTTTCCATCTTAGTAAATCAGAGGGCATGAAAATTTTTGAATATCTTTATTTTTATCAGACAATTCTCTTGAGGCTCTTTCTATTTCATTTATACTTGTTAAATCTAAATGTTGAGAGGTTTCAATATTGGCAGATATATCCTCTATAGTATTTAAATTTCCCCTAGCATCTTTATAGACATTGTTGCAATCCGATTTTATAGAGGGCGTATTTATCAGCCCATTTGTTTTGCCTTTGTATATTCTGGTGACGAGTTTGTGCCTTGCGAAAGCGTTTGCCATGCTGCATTCGTATGATTCAAGCGCATCTGCATAAATTGCGCCTAGAAGCGACGAAATTCCAATGTAAGATGAGCTGCCTGCAGGCAAAAAAGAATTTCCGCTTTTTTGGAAGAATTCTATTGTTCCTTTTTTATTGTCTCCGCTAATCTTGACAGCTGACATGTCGTTATTTGGAATCTTTATTAAAGAATTTGGTATAGTGGAGGGCAGATTTACATTAGCAAAAACAAAACGGATTTTATAATTGCTAAAATATTTAATTTTTGATGAATCATATAGCAAAAAATGTTCTTTTGCTGTTTGTGATGGAAGCGACTTGTTTATTTCTTTAGCAAGATTGTTATCGCCAATGATAATATATCTGACTTGCGGGCTTGTTACATAGAGCAGATTTGTTGCCCTATAGGGGATGTTAAGTGTCAATGTTTGGGTTATTAACTTGTTTCCTTTGATTAAGCTGGGCGCAAACAATATGAGGCTTTGGTACTGTTTTGACACTTTGCCTAAAGAAATTCTGTTGCATCCTATCTCTATGTTTGAACTTGGTATATCTATCAGTTTGGTTGTGTCTGTGCTGACGCTGGTTCCTGTTATTATTGATTCTATGTCTTTAAGCGCGCTGGCCCTAGTAGACGCTTCCGACGCATTCTTCTGCTTAACAATAACAGCTGAAAAAAAAAGCAGAATTGCAGCTCCGGCAATTAATACAAATATCCAGTTAAACTGGATTTCAAATGCCTTTTTATTTATCATGCTAAGCTTGATTGTTATCTATTATTATCTAATAAATTAAGCCCATCTGCTCAATAAAACATGATTGCCTCTGCCCTCTAATCTTAGGCTTAGTCTATTGCCAGTAGATTTTATGCACAATACATCATTATCAACAGATATAACTCCAATATAAAAAGATTCTTTTGCTATATTCTCAAGCAAGAAGGCATTTTTTCCAGTATTAGACTTTATGTTGTCTATTATGATAGGGTCGTTCGTTCCTTGCGGATTAGACCTGTCAAGGTTTTCGAAAGTTTCCACAAAACAAACTTGTTTATAGTTGCCACATAGTTCAATATCTTTTCTTTTTATGCTTCCGAAGTCGCTTGAGATGCTTTCAACTGCACTGATTAAATCGTTTTTGAGCTTAAGACAAGAAATTTGTTCCGCCCTGTCATTAAGACTTTTGACTGCATTATACCCGTAAACTAAAATGAAAGACACTAGTACTATTGTCAGGATATAGATAAATAACTGGCCGTAAATCTGGGCTTTCTTCATTTTGTGGCATTTTTGGATTTACCAGATTTCTTTTTTGCTTCTTTTGCTATTTCTCTTAATTTGATAAAAACGTCTTCTTTGGGTTTTTTAAATCTTATTTTTTGTTTTTTCTTTGCTTTTATCTCAACAAATTCTTTCTTGTCTTTTTTTCTTTCTTCTGTCTTTTTTTCTTTCTTAACCTCTTTTTCTTCTGCTTTTGGTTTTTCTGTCAATTGTGAGCGAGTTCGCTTAGAACGAAACTCACTCGCATTCGAATCTTCTTTTCCAAATGCCTCAAATAATCTTTTCCTCTCGATTTCTTTTTGCTCCTGCAATTTTTTGATTGCCTCGCCTACTCTCGCCCCTTCTCCTATTTGTGGTAGAACTTGTCTAGGCTGTTGTTGGGGAATCATTGGTTGTATTCTTCTCTGCGGCATTTCTCTTTGTCTTGGCAGCCCAAATTCCCTCTCTCTTCTTTTTTGTATTGCTACATAAGCCAGGTATCCAAATCCTGAAAGCAATACGACAAATGCTGCAATAAACAGGACTATTTTAATTCCGCTGGTTTTTGTGTAATCCTCTGGGTCAAGTGGATTTGTTCCCTTATCAATTTCTATTTTATCGCTGAAATCATCGCCGTCTGTATCCGGGTTATTTGGATCAGTGCTCCTGCCATAAGTTTTTATAAGATTATATTCTTCCAAATTTGTAATATCATCATTGTCATTGTCTAATTCAGCGTCATTTGGGTCATTTGGGTTCAAGCCATTTTGTATTTCCCAATCATCCGGCATTCCGTCGCCATCAGTGTCTGTAATAACTGGCTGTTCAATCTCAGATGAAACACTTTTTTTGCATGTAGAGTATATGCATTGTGTATCATATCCGCAATCTTCATTTGCAGTACAAGCATTCCCTTCATTGCATTTTGCTGGGCATGGGCCTCCGCAGTCAACATCTGCTTCGTTTGGTGTTAGTATTCCATCAGAGCATGTTTCCTGCGGCTTGCATGTGCCAAAGCTGCAAAATCCGCTTTGGCAGTCGCTATTGCTTTTGCAGCCTAAATCATTTGAGCATTTAGTGCAAGGGCCTCCGCAGTCAACATCGCTCTCTTCCTGGTTTTTTGCATTATCGTCGCATCTTGCTATAGAGCATAGTCCATTATTGCAGAAATTGCTTCTGCAATCAGTATTGGAACTGCATTTTTTGCTTGGCTCGCATGAATCGCATCCGTTTCCGCAATCAACATCTGTTTCTTCGCTGTCTTGCATGCTATTTGTGCAGTTTGCTGGCTTCAGGCTTGTATCTATTGTGATGCCATCACTCTCTTTTACATCGCTTAATAATCCAAGTACATTTTGAGCCTGTACTCTGAAGAAATATTTGTTGCCATTAATCAAATTCAGGCTGCTGCCATTTGCATTTGTAACAATGATATATTCGTTGTTAAGAGAACTGGCAGTTGGATTTAATATGACTTGTGATGTAGATGCATCAACAAGTGAGTAGAAATTAGCGCTCACTTTTGACTCTTCGTCTATGCTGTTCCATTTTAACCTTAGACTGGATGTGCCCCAAGCGAGTTCAGGCTTGCCAGGTACGTTGCTGCTGTCATCAACTGACAATACGATAGGCGGAGTCAAATCGATTGTGAATGTTACAGCTTCAATGTCTGAAAATTTTTGCAGATATTGATCCTTGCAGATTACATAGAATTTGTGTTTTCCAGCAACTAATGACAATTGCTTTGTATGGCTGTAGCCTGAAATTCCGAATACCTCTCCATTTTGTACTGTTTGGTCTGTTTCTGAGAACTTGCATTGGGATCTTTTGTTTGTTTCAACTGCAAGCACCGCATTTGTAGAATTAAAATATTCCGGGGTATGTGAGATGATTTTTATTGGTATTGCCAAATCAACCTTGACTGGTATTTCTTTAATATCTGAATTAAGTTCTGCTCTGTTTTTGCACGCAACATAATATACAAAGGTGCCTTCGCTGTTTAAAGTTATGTTTTGCCTGTTTATGTTTCTAAATATATTTTCATCAAAGCCTTCAAATTTTTTTTCCATGCCGTCAAACTCCTTTGCAGTATTGCTGAACTTGCACATTACAGGCTCTGCAGTCTCTACTGTCAATGTAGTTACCGATGGTTTTTCGACAATTGGATTTGGAAATGCAAAAGCGTTCTTTAACTGCGGCGGCGTTGGATTAACGCTTATATCGAAGGATTTTGATGATATTCCTCTTGTATCCTTGCATTTTACATTTAGCTTGTGTATTTTTGTATCGCTGCTTGGTATTTTATTGAAATTTGCTATTGTGTGGATTGTACTGTTTGTGCTTGTAAACAGATCCATGAATTCAAACTCAAAATCATCATCCAAGCTGTATCTGCAAACAGCATTATTATCAGTTCCGATTGTAATGTCAAATACCTGCTTGGCTGCAACTCCGAATTTCGGGTTTAACATGCTTATTTTAGTTTCGTAAGCATCTACTATAAATTCAGAAGATGCTGTAACTTGATTCTTTGCAAAATCCTCTGCAGCAACATCAATGCGCTTGTTTCCGTCGGATAAATTCATTGTTGATGTAAAAATTCTGTTATCTGTAGTAGAAAATAGGTTTTTGGCATCTTCTGAGTTTATTTTTACAGCTAGCAATCTGGCTTCTTCATCAAATGCAAGTTTTATTGTCGTGAGTGGACTATCTATTACTTCATTTTTAGAAGGCATGATATTTAATATTGGTTTTATGTTATCAATAACAACACTTGTTAAGAGCGCAGGCTCCATAAAAATATTATTTTTATCTTTTGCGTCCAATTCAAATGCATATTCTCCATTTGCTAGAGGCTCTGCGGCTGGTAGGCTAAACGTCCTGCTTAATCCTGTGCCGCCTTGCAGGTTTATTATTCTTGTCTTGTCCTTGCTTACAAGCCTTGAGAGTGTTATGATTGCCGGGTCGAAAAATTCGACATATATGCTTGGCTTTTGATTTGATGTATAGAGTTTGTCCTGGACTTTTGAGCCGTTAGTTATATTGACAGCATTTATTTTTGGTCCTGACGAGTTGCTGTAAACCCCAATAGTTATTTTCTTTACCTCTTCCAGATTTTTTGATGAATCCTGGGAATAATACCTTATAACATTAGCGCCTTCATTTAAAGCCAGGATTTTGCTCCCATCATCTCCGTCGAAAGCGCTTAAGCCGCTTATTATTATTTTTCTGCTTTTTGTGGATTTGATGTAAGGGTGCCCTTGCTGAGCGCAAGGCTCAACACACAAAAAGGTTTCATAATCCTGTGAAGCTTTCAAACTGGCAGAGCTTTTAAAGCTCGTCTTGTCGTAAATTTGAATTATTAGGCTGTCAATTCTGCCTTTTTTTATAACCTGAAGCATTGTTGTGTTTGGGGCAAAGTAATCTGTTTCACAGCTTTGCTCATCACAATCTGCTTTGTCGTCGCCATCAGCATTCTTGGCACATTTATTGTTAATTCTCTGGCATACCTTTATGCCGCATTTGTCTGCCGAAGGGTTGGTTATTTTATTGTTCTCATCATGGGTTATTGGTGAAGCGCTGCACTTTTCTGGATCGTAATCTGCGCATGTAACTTCACTGCAGTCTTTTGATTCGAAGTTATTGAAATAGCATTTGAACTCCCCTTCGGACAATAAATCTGATTTCTGCTCTGTGCATAAGTCGAAAATCTCGTTGTATGCCCTTAGATTTTCCAAAGTTGGTGTCCCCCTTTTGTTGCACCACTTGCAGTTGCTCTCGACTGTGCTTGAACAAACGCCAACTCCTATAGTGCTTGCCAAATTCTTCCATTTGCAGCTGCCAATCTTGCAGTTGTCTCTTGTGCACGCGTCTTCAGTTTTGTAGTCATAACATGCCATCGATGGATCGCAGCTAAAGCACGAGTTTACAGTCGAGTGCGATTTATCATAAAAGCAGTACCTGTTCGCTTCGCAGCCTTGCAATGTATAAAATAGTCCAAATGGATTTGCGTTGTTGTAATTGCAATTAGACCTGTCTAAGCATGATGCTCTGTTATTATCTATAACGCACACTTTGTTTTCAGCGCATTTTTGCAGCCTTTGGAGCCTGTTGGCTGTATCGCATGAATAAGCGATATTGTTGAGGCAGAAGGGATTTGCGGATTGCCTGCCTAGGCATCCTATGTTGCCTAGCATTGCTGACTTGTTTATCGTTGGAGTTGCTGATTGCAGGCTGTAATGTGCTTCGACTTTATAAGTATATATTGAATCAAACTGCAGCTCTGCAGATGCATCTTCAAATGAATTTGTATTAGTTGTTGTGATAATTTCAAAATTTGTGCATCCGTTTCCCGTGCAGCGTGAAATGTCATATGATATTGAAGTTTGGCTGCACTCATCTCTCCAATTCAGCAAAAATTTTTTTTGCCCTTTTATAGGTGTTATCTCAAGATTGCTCAGCTTTGGTGCATAATTAGGATCACTGCAGCCTGCTCCTTGCGCTGAGCAGCCTCCTCCAGATTCAGTATTATCAGCGGAATTTGCACATCCTATGTCTCCCCCATTAAAATCTGCACAGCCGTTATTATCGTTATCTACACCGTCATTGCATTGAGGCACTGCACATACCTTGCTGCAATCTGTTTGGCCTTTGTAGAAAGTCAAGCCTGTTGCCTTGCATTTTGCTTCTGGAGATATTGTTCCGCCTAATTCAGAGCAGCAGCATCCAAGAGTGCACAAAGCAATCTGGCTTGAGCATGCTGTATTTGGAAAAAAGAATTTGGATGCACATTCATTGTAATTGCTTGGCCCAAATGGATTTTGCGGTGACTTGTAATAGTCAGTAAAATTTGTTTCAGGTTTTGGACAACATTCTGCATCCCTTCTAACTAATCTTTCTGTAGAGCATGCCCTGTCGCCTGCGCCTGAATTAGTGCAGCATCCGAACGGATCAGCTTGTGCATAGACGATGTTAATAATGTTAAGACTAAATAAAAATAAGACTATGTAAAATACTAAGTCACCTCTTCTTTTTTTACTCATGTTATTTATTTATGTTATTGGAAGCCTTTTGACAGTTATGTCCTGATAATCTAATAATTTGCCGTCGCTGACCTCTATCCTGAATTTTATTTGAGGCCTGTCAAGCCTTACTGGAAGTTCTGGATTGGATGCTAAAGCCTTGATGGTAAATCTATAGCTGTCTTCATCCGGGTCTTCTGCTTTTAGCTCATTGCCTTGAAGCAAATCCGCTTCCGTTATAAGATGGTTTGATTCAAACTCCAAAGTGCTCTTTCTTATATAATAAAGTGCCGGAGCCCTGTTTTTTCTGGCAAATATATATTCAAAAGGCTTGCCGTAGATTGATGATTTTTCATCGCTTACAATTACCAAATCATCATTGGAATAGGCATCTTTGACTAATCTAACGCCTAGGGAATCCCTGCTGTTTCCTATGTCATTAATGTTAAATTTTATGTTTTCTATATCATTTTCAATCAGTTCTTTAGTAAAATAATAAATATCCCTTAGCCTTGTGTTTATATTCGTCGAGAATTCGCTTATTTCTGCAGATTTCTTTGTTGCTGGATTGGTTATGGTTATTGGAATTTTTGACTTGACACTTATGTCGCTGCTTCCTATGATAACAGATGTTTCTGATGAGTTCATAAATATGTCAAAGCCTTGTTTTTTAAAAAAACTGAAATCTGCGCATTTCGGCATGTTATTGTCTACGAATGCTTCAATTTGTGCTTGTATTGAATGAGAGCCGCCAGATGATGTAAGCGGTGGCATATTATCCATTCCAAAAATTCCTTCAAAACTTTCTTTATTTGACTCGTCTTTATATGGAAACAAAACCCATGGGTAATCTGGAATGTCAGATGTGTACGGAAAAATATTATAAGAGGGCATCTTGATATTGTACGCAACATTAAAATCGCTGTTTTTTACAAAAAATTTGCCTTCATCGGTGTTTTGATAGTCCACCAGAGTTCCGCCTTGGATTGCATAAACGTATCCTCCTTGTTTTCCAATCAAAATCAAAGCGTCTTTGGAGAGCTTGTCAAGGCATTTTGTTACAAACTCCTTGATTGGCTGCGTATCTAAGGCAGTTTCCTGGATTTTTTTAATGCTCTGGCTGCTCTGCCTTTTTATTGATGATTTGGAAAGGTAAAGCACAAGGCTTACTGCTATAAAAACCACTAGGCTAAATATGATAAGCATTGTAACTTGTGATTTTGCCTTGTTCATCTTAATCTAAGCTTCGAAGTCAAATCTGACCATATTGAATCTGGATTAATGTTTGTGAATTGGCTTCCCTGGGCTAAAACATAAAGTTTATTGTCCTCTCTCTTGCACGATATTATTGATAAATCAGGTATTCTTGTTCTGTTGAACTGGTTAATGAAACTGCATATATCTGTATTAACTCCTCTGTATTCTATTACCGCGTTGATTGGATTCCTGCCCTCTATTATGCCTATTATCGACTTATCAGCCTGGTGCGTCATGTATAGCCTGTCAAATTTCCTTATCGCGTCAAGGCTTGCCTGATCGCTTGGAACGATTAGCCTTTTTATGATGCTGATTATGGCTCTTATCGGGTTTCTGATGAACTCTAAAAATGAAACAGAATCTGATGGCACACTTATCGCAGTAGCGCTGTAAATAAAACTTTTTAACTTCTTGTTGTACCACACCTTGTTTGTTGGGTCGCAAGAACGATATCGATTGTCATCTACCACATTGCTGCAGCTTGTAACTCCGAATATATTCAGGCTGTTTGGAACTTCTTCAAAATCTTTGTTAGTCGAAGTTGCTGCAATGATATTGTTTCCTGTTTTCAAAATGCAGAAATTATTTGTTTGCAGGTTTGCCAGTACATTGGCAACTACCTCATTTGAGCCGCTTACATACTGCAGATTATTTAATGTATTTTCCCTGTTATCGCAAAAAATGGTGTAGTCGTTGCTTTTCATTTTGAGCAATTTCAAGGCAAGCAATTTTGTTCTTGAAGACCATTCTCCATTTTCGCAATAGCTGTCTTCTGCATATCTGTCAGATTCAATGCATTGCGCAGGTTCATTATTTGCTAATGGGTTGAGAAGGCATTGTGATTCTTCTGGGCAATACCCGCATGCCTCTCCATTTGGGCTGCATTTCTGGCTTAATTTTTTCCAATTGCCATCAATGCACCTATAACCATTTGTTGATTGCTCCAATGGCTTTGCTCTTTGATTTTCAACGCATTTTATGCCATCCCAGCATTCTGTTTGTGCGCAGCATTCTCCTATTTGCAAAGAAGCGCTTGAAGCTTGAGTTGCTTGTGCTGAATTTGACGGCAGAGAAACGCTTTCCACAGGAACGTAGCTAAGGTGAGATTTATCCTTTCCCTCAGTTTCAATCCATTTTTCTGTGAAAGAGCAATAGTAATTTTTTTCTGGATCTGTTGTGCAATAATTTTGGTTTTGAATTAATTGTTTTTTTGTGTGTGTATCCAGCAAAGCCAAAAGATTGTAGTTTCTCTTGTCTATAACACATCCGTAAAATGTACCCTTGTAATTTCCGACAGAATTATTTGTTCCATCCACAAAGCTGACGCTTATTATCGGCTTGCTTGCCCAGCAACCGCCAATGCCGTTTGGGTCGTTGTAATATTCAGGCTTTTGCTCTGGCTCGCCGCAGCATTTCGAGCCTGTCCACTTGAAGCCGGCTCTTTCGCATGCGCCCCTGTCTGTGTCTGTATTTGCTCCTCCTCCAGCTTCAAATTGCCATATAGGGTTTGGTCCATCAGCATCTTTAATCAAATCGACTATTCCTGAAACTGGATAATTTAACTTATCTAATGTTGTTGCACTAAATCTGGTGAGTGTAACTCCATAAGCATTTCTGTAGCCATCGATTATAGCTTGTAGATTTGACGATGAAGGCTGATAGCATATTGCAATTCTCCATGTTCTCTGCTTTTCTGTTTGGAGATTATTTGCATCATATGGTCCATAATTAATGCGAGGGTTTACTCCAGGAGGATTGCATGGAAAAGTGCCAGTACCTACACCAGTGCCTATTGTGAATGAACTTACCCCAGATGCTGGAGCTCTTTTAGTGCTTCCGTCACTATAAGTGGCAATTGCATAATATCCATGAAGCCCCTTTACAAAACTAAATGCTGGATTTGTGCATTCTTTCGTGTTTGTACATGTATGTGGAATTGGATTATCATCAGCAAATATTTCTATTTTTGTGGCTGTTATAGCAGAAATAGCTTTTATTTCAACTGATTGGCCTTCAGGTATTACAGCTTGATTGGGAGTATGCCCAACAGAAAATGTTGTACTGCTAGTTGGGGTACAATACCATTGACCATTACTTCTGCATTCAGCAATGTTTGGTTCTTGGCACGGAGGCGGTTCTGGAGGATGGCACTGGCTTAACTCCTTTTTTTTACAGCAAAAGTTGCAATCGTAAGAATCAAATGATTGTATGTTTGTAGTGCCTAGGCGTGTATAGCAGTCTTGTATAGTTGCGCCGCACCACGCATCACCACCATTATTAATATCAGGGCCAGCTTGGTCGCCACAGCTTTTTTGGCACTTATTTGTTCTGTAGTCATATTGTTCTGGAGGAGTGCAAGTTGGTGTCTGTGGACAATTTTCTGGGCAATCATCCCTGCAAATTCCATCACCACAATCTAGATGATCTGCCAAAACAATTTCAAAATTGATAATAGCCAACAAAACCATGAGAAATACAATAAACATTATAACTACATAATTTTTAGAATTTTTGTTTGTATTTATTATTTTCATTCTGCCTCTTTTCATGTTAAAAATGAATGAAAAAATTATTTATAGTGTTATATCTATTTCAGTTTGTATTTACTAAATATCTTCTATTAAAACCTTTTGGTTTTTTGTTATAAAATTAGTCTAGAAATTGTTTTTGGCATCTGTTCCCAATAATTTGAACAAACTGGCAATATCATGATGGTGTCTTAAATCAAATGGGTTGCTGGAGAAGGAAGCAACAGCAATATTTACTTTATACTTCCTGCATAACCCAAGATTCTGCATAATTCTTCCCATAAGTAAGGCATTGTTTTTGCTGTTGATGATTGAACTGTATGAAAATCCTACTTCAACTTTATTTTTCCTGGCTAATTCACATAATACATGGTTTAAGCCGGATGCTCTTTGATGTAAATAATCCTTTTTATAAAGTTCCTCAAACCCGTAAATTAATTTTATTTTTTTGCTTTCAATAAAAAATCTGTCCTTTTCAGAGCTTTTAACAACCAGAAATCGCGATTTTTTTGCCGCTTTGCCCAGGTTTTTTTGGTTTACAAGAAAACCAGTTTCAATATTGATTTTTTTATTTTCAATTGCTTCAAACTTCTTCTGAATTTTTTCTTCATTATAACCATCAAAATCATATAGGAAATACAATTTTTTGTATCCTAATTTTGATGCAATCTCAGCAAATTCTGTTTCATTATTTTTTGGTATTATAATATCGCTGACCATATATCACAAAATCGTAAGTTCTTATTTAAAGTTATTTGTTCCATGCGAAATCTAGGAGGCATATTTTTTCCAGAATTCATATCTTAATAATAGTATTTGAAAACAAAAGTATTTATAAATAAAGCAGCTTTATAAATCTTTATAAAGAAAAAGTGCAAAATAAGCATAATAAAAGCCTTAAATATTAAATGGGGGTGTTTTAGGGCTTGTTCAGTTAAAATAAAGTTATTTAATCGGAGGAATCTAAAATGGTAAAGAAAGAAACTAAGAGAGACATAAAAGTTGTTAATATAGTTGTTTCTACATCTTTAAAGCATGATATACCACTTGAAAAGATGGCAGCAACCCTAAGCAATACAGAATACAATCCTGAGCAGTTCCCTGGGCTTGTAATAAGAATAAAAGATCCTAAAACGTCTGCTTTAATTTTTAGTTCTGGAAAAGTCGTATGTACAGGTGCTCGCTCTATGGACAAGGTAGAAGAGAGCATAAAAAAAATAATTAAGAGCTTGGAGAAGATTAATGTTAAAATAACTGTAAAGCCGGAGATTAAGATACAGAATATTGTAGCTTCTGGCAGCGTAGGAATGGATTTAAACCTTAATACCTTGGCTATGAAGTTAGAAAATACAGAATACGAGCCCGAGCAGTTTCCAGGCTTGGTTTACAAGCTTGCTGCTGCAAAAGCTACATTTTTGCTGTTTAGCAACGGAAAAGTTGTTTGCACAGGAACAAAAAGCGAAAAAGAAGTTCATGCAGCGCTTGACAAGCTGATTGAGAACTTAAAAAGGGTTAAGGCTTGATTT
>CAYIKX010000001.1:0-21336 GCA_964364025.1 uncultured Methanosarcinales archaeon | reverse complement strand
TTATTGTGACCGGCTTGAGCGTAGGAACAAAAATAGGCATTGGCAAGGCACATGTGATAAAAAATGTTAATGATATTGGAAGCTTTAAAGTTGGCGAGGCACTTATAACGGAAAAAACAGATCCTGACTGGGAGCCAATAATGAAGATTGCTTCTGCAATTGTTACAAACAAGGGCGGAAGAACAGCTCACGCCGCTATTGTCGCTCGCGAATTAGGCATTCCAGCAATTGTAGGGACAGAGAAAGGGACGGAGATTATAAAGACAGGAACAGATGTTACAATAAGCTGTGCAGAGGGAGAAATAGGCAGGGTGTATGAAGGAAACCTGAAATTTTATATACGCAAAATAGACTTAAAAAAATTGAAAAGGCCGAAGACAAAAATAATGATGAATGTTGGCAATCCGGACAATGCTTTTGATTTCTCATTTATACCGAATGAGGGCATTGGATTGGCGAGAGAAGAATTTATCATAAGCTCGTACATTAAAGTTCACCCATTAGCGCTGTTGCATTATGACAAATTAAAGGATAAAAAAGTAAAGAAAACTATCGCTGAATTGACTTTTGCATACAAAAACAAGGTTGCTTTCTTTGTTGAGAAGCTGGCACAGGGAGTTGCAATGATTGGAGCTGCTTTCTATCCAAAGGATGTTATTGTAAGAATGTCAGACTTCAAGTCAAATGAATATGCAAACTTAATTGGAGGAGCTGAATTTGAGCCAAAAGAGGAAAATCCAATGATTGGGTGGAGAGGCGCTTCAAGATACTACGCTGGCAGCTATAGAGAAGCTTTTGGCTTGGAATGCAAAGCAATGAAAAAAGCAAGAGATGAGATGGGCTTAAACAACATTAAGCTTATGATTCCATTTTGCAGAACTGTTGAAGAAGGTAAGTTAGTTATTAATGAGATGAAAAAATATGGCTTGGTGCAAGGCAAAAATGGGCTTGAGATTTATGTAATGTGCGAAATTCCAAGCAATGTAATTCTGGCTGATGATTTTGCAAAGGTCTTTGATGGATTCAGCATTGGAAGCAATGACTTAACGCAGTTAACTCTTGGCCTGGATAGAGATTCTGAATTAGTAAGCAGGCTTTATGATGAGAGAAACCCTGCTGTAAAAAGGATGATTTGGGAAGTAATACATAAGTGCAAGAGAAACAAGACAAAGATAGGGATTTGCGGGCAAGGGCCTTCAGATCATATTGATTTTGCGCAGTTTTTGGTGAGATGCGGCATAGATAGCATATCTTTAAACCCCGATACGGTTATTAAGACTACTGTTGCGATTGCTGAATTGGAGAAAAAGTTACATAGAAGGCACTAATTCTATAATTTTCTCTATTGAAAATAAATTAAAATCTCCTAAAATTAATTATTTACTATATTGAAAGATTTAAAATTAACCTATCTTCACAATCTTCCTTGTCAAGCTCCTATGCACATAATTCTCAAATTCTTTTTCTATTTTGAACTTTGACTGTTTCAATAAATTTTTATAATCAACATAACTTGGAAAAACAATCACAGTTTTTTTCTTCAATTTCTTCCTTAAATTCTTTAGAAATTTCAAATAAAACGCTTCAAGATTTTTGATAAAATCTTTTTTCTGTATCTTCTTATTCAATCTGAATTTTTTCCAGTCTTTTTCATACTTCAGCATGACATTTGAGTTTAATCCATAAGGTAAATCAGTAACAGCATAATCAAATTTATCATTGATGTCTATTGCATTCTGATTTTTTATTTTATAATTTTTAACTCTGAAGTGTTCTAAATTTTCTTTGCAGCCTTTTATCATTATCTTATTTATATCATATCCAATTGTTTTGATATTCATCAATCCTGCCTCAATCAAGAAGCCGCCTGTGCCGCAGAATGGATCCAATATGATTTCATTCTCTTTTATTCCAGTAATATTAACCAATGCCCTTGCAACTTTCGGGTGCAAAGAGCTTGGATGCGGAAACGGCCTCAGATGGGATTTTCTTGATTCAAAATCTTCTTTATTATCATAAATCAACAAGCCACAATAAACTTTGTTTTTTATTATGAATAATTGAATTAATGTTTTTGGATTTTCAAGGTTGACTTTTGGATTTTCTGAATTTCTCCAGATATATCCTGCTAATTCTTTTTCTGAAGGAGTCGCAAACGGATTACTTCCTTCGTGCTGACTTTCAGAAGTCGTTTTGGATTTTTTTTGAATATTTTTATTGTTTTTTCCGTTAATGTATTTTTTAATTATTCTATTATCAAAATTATTAATTCTCAAACAGAAATCATCTCTATAAACAGAATTCCAATCATATTTTTTCATTGCTTTAATTAAATCATTGACTTTACATTCAAACAATAATTTGTAAATGTATTTTGTTAATGCAAGTCTTTGAAATGTTTTATTTAATATATTATCATTTTTAAAATCAATAATTAGTAATTTATCAATAATTTTATAATCTTCCATATCAAATAAACTAACAATCTCTTCCCTTCCTAATTCAACATAATCTCCAGATAATAAAAAGATATATTTCATGAGAATTAATAAATCAAAATCAAATAATAAACCTATTCCTTCCTGCCAAAGCCAAACATTGAAAAGCCCTTATAGCCCAGGTAAATCAAGACAGCCAGTGCAATTCCCAATATAATGAATCTTGCCCAGTCTGCAAGCTCGCTCCAGTAATTCATTGTCCCATAAATTATAGTTAAAACTCCCCCTCCAAATAAGCCTGCGCTGACGCTTGTCAAGTTCAAGACAGCACCAATGACTATCACGATAATGCCGACAATTCCGCTTATAATGAATACATTCCTGAAGTATATGTTCCTTGCTTTATCTAAATCTACATTGCATGATGTGCATTCTTTTGCAACTTGACATCCTTTATCGTCATATTCATAAATAACATCAATCTTTTTTTCCGCGCATGATTTCCTAAATTTATCATACTCAATATTGGACTTTGCGCAAACGCTTTGCTCTGGCTCCTTCATTCTTGCAGGATACGCCTCTGCATAATAGCCTCCTTTTCCAGACACAAAATCAATAGGAACTCCTAGTTTGCAGAAATTCTCATACTTGGGCTCTTTGTAGAAAGCCTTGATGCCAAACACAACAAAGAACACGAATATTATGGCTATGCTGATTCCAAGTATCGTTTCTTTTATTTTAAATGCCATATTCATAATAAGTTGACTGTACTATAAATATGTTACTAGTGAGCATATAATTTTACACCTGCCTAGATATTTATTTTCTATACTGAAACTAAGTGGGCGAGGTACTACAGACTTTAGTCTGTAGAGTGAAGCCCACGGTTAGAAAATATCTTATTCTCCAAAGAAAAAATAAAAAGAGCGCGGCGTAGCCGGCGCTCTCAACAACAATCCGAGTAGCGTTAGCTATACCTCGCAAATATAAAAACATTTCGTGAGGTGAAAGAAATGAGCTACAAAAATTTTGTAAAAACCAGCCATGGCGTAAGCCAGAATACATATCATCTAGTTTGGGTAACTAAGTACAGATACCCAACATTCAGAAGAGAGGGAATGCAAAAAGTTTGCATGATTGCAATCGAAGAAGCATCTCGTCGTTATAACATAGAAATCTTCGAATGCAAAATCATGCCAGACCATGTGCATCTTTTTGCGAGATTGCCAAAAACAATGTCAGTTGCTAAGGCATTTCAATTGCTTAAAGGCTATACAAGTTACTGGATTAGAAAATATCAGCCTTGGCGTAAAAAGTACAAAGCAATGTGGAGTTCTTTTACATTCTCAAGAACAGTAGGTTCGGTTACTGGTAATGTAATTGAGCATTATATCAAAGAAAGTAACACGGCTGGTCAATACGGTTATCAAAAAAGCATAAAGCAGTTTACCTAAAGACTGCCCGTAGGTACTACGGGCTTTAGCCCGTCGGGTAGGGCAGTCTTATGATTTATCTTCCATATAGAAACAAAAAGTATATAAATAAGTGAATCATATCAATTGCTATGAAGAAAGGAAGGCCGGTAAAATCGGAAATAAGGCAGAATGTAGTTGAAATACTGCATTTCATAAAGAAGGCGTATGGCTATGAAATCTACAAGGTTTATGTTGCAATATTCCCAAAAGTCACTTTAAGAAGCATATACTACCATTTGAAAAAAGGCGTTGACTTAGGCGAATTCCAGGTAAATAAAGTTGAAAAGGAAAAAGGAGATTATTCATGGGGCTCTGAAGCTGAAAAAATATATTATGCTCTAGGCCCAAATGCAAAGCCGACTGGAAATGACAGAGTTAGGGAGTATGTTGAGGCAAAGCAAAAGCAATGATTCTTATTTTTGTCTTTTTAAATAGTTCATTAACTATAATTCAAAAAATTTAAACAAAAATTTTAAACTATCTTATTTAATGAAATTGAACAGTCCAAAACCTGCAGCTATGTTAATAAATATAATAATTAAGAAAAACATCCCGATATAACCCCAAATTCTGTTTCCTTTTTCCTTATTAAATAGCCTGTGAAGAACTAATTGCAGCATCCTGCCTCCATCTAGCGGGCCAATAGGGGCTAAATTAAACAAGCCTATGCCTAAATTCAAAATAAACAGTATTACAAATAACCCTAAAATCCAAATCACGGAATTAGGTAAAAAATCCCCATAAGCGGCTTTTATTTTGTTTTTTATCTTTGTGCTTTGCTCAAGGTAAGCGCCGATATATGCAAGACTCTCATTTTCAGGATTTTTTGCAAGCTTTATAGAATATATCGATTTGTCGGTTTTAATTGCAACAATATCGCTAGGCTTTTTACTTCTCAAAACTGCTGACAGGTTGTTTACATACAATGTTGAATAGTTATCAACTTGCTGGATTACTTCTCCAATTTTTATTCCAGCATTTTCAGCAGGGAATTTCTCACTGCCTTTGACATAATCAGTCACTTTTACTCCATCAGGCTCAACTATAGCATTTGATATCGGCGCCAGAATAAAAGAAGCAACTGCCAAAAACAAAAATGCTGTCAAAATATTAGCCAGAGGTCCAGCAGCAAAAACGCTTAACTGCTCTTTATTGGGCCTTTTCTTTAATTCTTTCTCGTCTGGCTCTACAAAAGCAGCAGGCACTATTGGTATTATCAAACCAAGAAATGCAAAGCCGCTTGATTTTACTTTTAAGTTATTGGCTCTTGCTATTAATCCATGCGAAAATTCATGCACAACTGCAATAACAAAAATAGATATTATCCAGTAAAAAAATGGGACAAAGAAAATGCCTTTTGCCTTGAATGGAAGCACCAAGCCAACTCCAGGGGCTGCCTCAGGCTTTGTGAATAAATTGATAGAATTGGCAATTAACATATAGCTGATAAAAGCCATTCCAAGAAAACCAACTGCAATGCCAAAATAACCTAAATACTTAACAAATTTTTTGTATTTTTTGGCAATAGAATCCATCAAATTAATCCCGATTTTTGTCTTGTACATGGAGAAATAAAGAAAATAAGGGATAATCTGCTTTGTTTCAAGATTTTTTCTTTTCAGATAAACAAGAATTGTCAGGGCAATCAAGAAAACAATGGCAGCAATTGTTTCAAAATTCATTTTATTTCTTTCTAACTGCCTTGAATACCTTGCTTCCGCATCTCCTGCAGCTTACTTTGCCCTGTATAATCTTCATATTGGGAGCTTTGATTTTGGTTTTGCATTTCCTGCATACAAATACATTCCTGAATTTCCTGACATCAGCTTCGTGAAATTTGACCATTATTCAGCACCTTTAACCTGCTTTATCACTTTTTCATTCATAATAACCCAGTAAAGCACAGACGAGCCCTCTGTAACCTGTCCCTTAAACTCTTCTGCAATTTTCAAGTCAAATGTCTCATAAGTTTCAGAGTCCATGACATTTGCCGTGTCGCCTTGGACTGAAAGCACTTGAGCGTTTCTCTTTTCAATTATGGGAACTTCGACATTATCATGGCCAGGCATCACAACAATTCTTTTTCTGTCATCAACCAATCCCATAGCTGAAATCCTGACCTTTGAATGCCCGTGCTTTCCTGGCTTTGAAATTTCAACATCAACAACTTTGCATGCAACGCCATCAAGCAGTATAAAACTGCCTTTTTGGATCTGATTAGCGCCAACGATCTTTGTATCAGCCATTAAGTCACCTTTTTAAGATTAAGGTATGCGATTGGATAAGCTGTTAATTTATAAAGATTATGCTTAAAGAATTATTCCTTCACAGCCAGCTTAATGTCTTCTGCCTTAACTGTTTTTCTTCCGGCATGGACAGCAAGCTTTATTGATTTAGAAGCAATTTCATGCGCTATTTCTTCTATTACATTTTTCAATGCAACTTTTGCCTTGTCAGACACCCTTTCCGCTCCTCCTTGTTTAAGTATTTTTTCCATTGCAGCCAATGGCAAAAATTTATCGCTCATAAAACCACCATTCTTAAAGTTATGATATTAGGTATTTAAATGTTATTAAAAATAATTATTAAAAATTCAACAATCCAAATCTATGCTTTCTTGCAAGCTTTGATATTTCTTTATCAATTATAGCCTTGTTTTTGAATTTCTGCTCCATTTTTTTGAATTCATTGCTGTGATGCAGAGTTCTTTCATTTTTACTTTGAAACTTGAATTTTTTGTGCAGCATTTCATGGTACATCACATAGTCAAGAAGCTCCTGCTGATTATCTTTAAAGATAGCGCTTATAGTTATTGTGTCAGAACCATACTCGTAAGAGCCCAGCTTGCTTGTTGAATTGCTGCCCCACTGCAGATTTGGCTTGTCGAGCATACCATTGAAGTAAGCATCATTTATCCTGTTGAAGGACTCCTCCAATATAGCATCTGTTTTTATTTTTGGCACTGCAATATGAACATTTTTCATAAATAAATTGTAAAGCTCCATGTTAATAGTTTTTTTTGTTTTTTCTTTTAGAATTTTTATCAACAATTCCTGGATTAAACCAATTTGTATTTCCTTGCTTATCTTTTTCCAGTTTTCGCTTAAATGAAAAATTAAGCTGCTGCCATATAACTTTACATTTGCATTATAAGGCTTAAATTTTTTAGAATATTTTAGAGAGATAGAAAACTTCAATCCTTTACTTGGATAAAGCTGCTGGAATGATTCTTCTACTAGTTGTGACATTTTTATGTATGTACTTCATACCTTAATATCGCAGCCACTTTCCCCAAGTCACGAAGCTGGGCGCCTTCTCTTGTCTGGGTTGAGATAATTCTTATTTCTGTTCCGACTGGCTTTGCTGCTGCCTCAAACTCCTCAATCTTTTCATCTGGCAAATCTTCCGATAAAAGAACTTTGTCAACAACGCCCATTTTTATCTTGCTCATTACATCCGCTTCGCCATATGCAACCATATTCTGCTTTGTTGCAAGCATTTCCAGGAATTTATTGACAATTTTCTTTTCTTCCACCACATCTTCTTGTGCTAAAACATCCTGGCTTTTCTCCAGCAATTCTTCCAGCCCAAATTCGCCAGTATAGCTTAAGTCCTTTATCGCAATTATCTTTTTCTTGACCTCATTTGTTATGTAATCGCCTTCAACAAGGTCATATTTTGTAGGGCCCGGTCCGCCTACAATAATTCCTTTAAGCCCTTCCATATTCAAGAAAGCCTCTTTCATATATTCCGCAACTTTCTTGTAATGGTCTTTTGCAGCGCCTTCTATTAAGCGGGAAAAACGCATAGCCGATTGTCCGCCGGCCTTGAATTTTCCAGGCACTTCAGAATGTGTTTTTACAATTGGAATTATTGTCTTGCCTTTCAGCAAAGCAATATTTGCATCTCTCCTATCCATGACTACCAAGCCATAAACTTCCTTTGCCTCAAGCATGTCTCTAAGGATGTCAAGAACAAACTCTTTATCACATCGATAAATCCTTGTTTTTAAAGGCACAGGAGGCTCAATGCTCCAGACCTTGAAATCCTGCTGGCCTTCCCTCTCAGCAACATTGCCGGAAAATACAACCAGTCCATTTGGAGGGGTTCTCTTAAACAATTTTAAATGCTGTATCATCCTTTCAAGGGCGTCAGTTACATTCTTTCTTGTTGCTGAAGACTTAATATTTGAGGCTGTTCCCTGCTCTTGTGAGAGGTGGTTAATTATTTTATTCAAGTCATAATCTTGAGGGATGTACACACTGACTAATTCTGTATGCCTGCCTCTAAATTTTTCTAGCTCTTTGATAAATTTCTTCAAATGGAATCTTTGTGCTTCTGTTAGTGACATAGTAGTTTAGAAATATGATTGGTTTATAAAGATTATAGTAAATTTGGAATTTTGATTGCTTCAAGGATTTCTTTGGCTGGGAAATCATTTATAATGGTTATGTATTGTTTAGTGTTCATGACAGTTGAGATGTACAATACTCTCTTACAGGATTAATTTTAATTTGACTACAGTCATCAAAAGTAATTATTTCATTATAAATCTGTCACGAGTAAGATAGGATTGAAATTTGCTAAGTCTGGCATGAATAATGCCTGTTTATATAGAAAGAGTGAAATAGAAAGATATATAAAACGAGTAGGATTTTCTAATAAGAAACATATAGACAAAATAAACTACTATAGCAGTTTTTTAAAAACTGGTGGGGCCGTAGTGTAGCTTGGTTAACGTAATACATTTGCGTTAGAGCAACTATCATTTCTGGTTTGGGACCAGAAGACCCCGGTTCAAATCATCTATGCAATTGCAAAGTTGTTGAAAATCCGGGCAGCCCCATTTAGGACGACAATTTGATTATTATCTTAATAAAAATTAAAAATTTAAACAAACAAAAAAATAAAAATGAAGTCTGAAGAAAAACTGGGTTTAGGCTCTGTCAAAAGGTTCGGAGCAAGGTATGGAAGAAAACTAAAGCTTAAATTCTCTAAAATTGAAGCCGAGCAGAGGAAATTGCATAAGTGCCCTTACTGTAATAAAATAGCCGTAAAGAGAGTTGCTGTTGGGATATGGAATTGCAGAAAGTGCAAAGCGAAATTTACTGGAAAGGCATATTCAATCTCAAAGAAAATCATAACAAAAGAAGGCAAAATTGCTGAAGAAGAGCCTGAAACTATAAGGGAAGAGATGCAGGAAGCTGAAGAAGCTTCGCAGGAGGCATAATGGCAGAATACAAGTGTTTTGACTGCAACAAGAAAGTTGCTATGGACTATTTGAGAAAAAGAATAAGATGCCCATATTGCGGAAGCAAGATACTCTTCAAGCCAAGAACCGTAACTACAAAAATAAAATCCAGATAAGCATATAATTTTTAATTTTGTTTATAATTTAATTATAATAAAATGGAAGTTTCAAAGGAGACAGAGCAAAAAATAGGCCAGCTGCAGATGTTTGAGCAAAGCCTGCAGAGTTTTCTAGGGCAAAAACAGCAGTTTCAAATCCAGCTTGTTGAGATTGAGTCAGCTTTAAACGAGCTTGATAATACAGACAAAGCTTACAAGATTGTCGGGAACATTATGGTTGAGGCTGATAAAGATGAGCTAAAGGCAGATCTTCAGTCAAAGAAAGAGATACTTGAGCTCAGGATAAAAACGATGGAGAAGCAAGAGTCCCAAGTAAGGGAAAGGGCCTCAAAACTGCAGTCTGAAATTCTAGAGAAAATAAAAAAGGAAGATTGAATATGGGCAATATGACTCAACAAATAAGCGAAATAGATGCCATTGTAAACAGCCTAAACGAAATACAGGAAGATGCTACTGTCCCCAGGAATGTAAGAACACAAATACTGACTATTGTCAATACCCTAAAGTCAGATACTGAATTATCAATAAAAATCAACAAAGCATTAAACGAGCTTGATGAGATTGCCGATGATGTTAATCTTCAGCCTTATACCAGAACCCAGATATGGAATATAATGAGTATGCTTGAGAAATTGCATTAAATTATATGAAATATGCTCATTCAATAAAACTGACTGCCTTCTCCTATGAAAATGAAAATAGCAAAAATATCCTGGACAAATTTTTAAGATTTTTTCCCTTCAACCTTCAGGATAATCAAGTTGTTTTGAAAAAAAGCATTGCCACTGGATTTAATGAGGCAAAAATAGAGGTATTCGAGATAACTTTAGCAAAAAATAATCTAATAAACAAGTTTCTGGAAAATCTATTAAACAACCTGGATGAAAACCAAAAAGAAATAATCTTGGAGCAGCTTGAATCCAGACTTGACAATAGCATGGACTTCTTTCTGAGGTTTGACAAGGATTCATGGATTAATGAGCAGAAATTATTATTAACTGACTCAGGCAGATGCTTTCATGTGAAAATGAGCGTAGCTGCATTCCCAAGGAAAAAAGAAGTAGCTTTAAATACAATTAAAAGTTTGTTTACTAAAGGCCCGGATTAAAATTTTAAACATAAAAATAAAAAAATTCAATCAAAATAAGATATGGCCATTAAACATAAAATCCAAAATGCCGAAAATTAAAATCGCCCCTTCAATACTCTCAGCCAATCTCTCTAAAATAAATGATGAGATAAAAGAAGTTGAGAAATATTCTGATTTGATTCATGTTGATGTTATGGACGGCATTTTTGTTCAGCCAACAACAGTCGATGCAAATTTTGTAAAAACTATAAAGACAAAAGTGCCGCTTGACGTGCATCTGATGGTGCACGAGCCAAGCGATTCCTATCTGAAAGGCTTTATTAATGCAGGCGCCTGCTCTATAACTATACATGAAGAAGCATGCAAGAATCCTTCTCATCAATTGGGCTTCATCAAGAAGAATGGAATACAAGCTGCAATTTCCATAAAGCCAAAAACGCCGCTGGATAAAATTAAGAAATACCTTGACAAGATAGATATGGTTCTAATAATGACAGTTGAGCCAGGATGGGCTGGGCAGAAATTTATTCATGAAACAATGCCAAAAGTCAGGGAATTAAGAAAATTAAAGCCAAAAATCGACATTGAGGTAGATGGAGGCATAAACCCTTATACAGCGGGGATTGCCTATGATGCAGGCGCAAATGTTTTTGTTGCCGGCACATCTATATTCGGTAAAAAAGACAGAGCGGCTGCGATAAAAGAAATATTAAACGGATTGAAGTTAAATTAAAAACATTTATATAAAAAAATTAAAATCATACCAATATGAAGCAAAAAATCATAGACCCATGGGGTTCTGGACTGCTTGAGGACTATCAAAAGATAGTTAAGGACTTTGGACTGGAGATTTTTGATGCAAAATTATTCCCTAGCTCAAATAAACTAATGAGAAGAGGCGCAGTATTTGCCGGCAGAGACTTAAAAATAATCTCTGATGCTATAAAAAACAAGCGAAAATACTATGTTCTTAGCGGTATAATGCCATCGTATGAGAAAATACACTTCGGCACTAAGATGGTGGTTGAAAATATTAGATACTTCCAAATGCATGGAGCTGAAACTTACATTTTAGTAGCTGATTTAGAGGCTGCTTCCACAAGAGGGGTTACTTTAGAAGAGGCAAGAAAAAGGGCGTTGAATTTTCACATTCCAGCTTATGTGGCTCTTGGCTTAGATGTTAAAAAAACAACTTTCTATTTTCAATCAGAGAATAGGGAGGTAATGAACAACGCTTATGAGTTTGCGAAGAAAATAACGCTTAATGAGTTTGAAGCCATATACGGCAATGCAGATCCCGGCAAAATAATGGCCGCAATGACCCAAGTGGCTGACATTTTGTATCCGCAATTTAAGGAAAGAAAGCCCGGCATTATACCTGTTGGCGTTGACCAGGACCCCCATATAAGGTTGACCAGAGATATTGTGAGAAGATTTAAAGATAGGAAATTCTTTTTGCCTTCTTCAATTTATCATAAGTATACCCCTTCCCTGGATGGCGACATAAAAATGAGCAAATCGAAGCCAGAAAGCTGTATAGAACTGCCTGAAGATATTAAATCAGTCAAGAGAAAAATTAGAAATGCCTTATCCGGCGGAAGAGACACTTTAGAAGAGCATAAAAGGCTAGGGGCAATAATGGAAAAAGATATGGTCTTTGAATTAATGAAGCAGCATCTTGTTGAGGATGATATCGAGTTAGATAGGATTTATAATGATTACAAGTCTGGAAAAATGACATCTGGGGAATTAAAAGAAATTGCCTGCGGAAAAATGGAAGAATTCATGGATAATTTTGTAAAAGGCATCGAGATTGCAAAAAAGCATATTGATAAGCTAAATTTCGTTAAATTTAAATAAGAGGAAAATAATTGCGTAATAAATGCGCATAACTTAAAGATTTGAATGAAAATAATAAAAAAATTTAACAAGAATATACATGCAGAACATTTTAATTTTGCCTTAATTGTGATATTCCTGTCCATATTCATCACGCTTTTTGCTTTCATCAGCGAAGAAAACAAAATAACGGGCTTTGCAACTGGCACTACATTTGAAAACAGCAATTATGGAACAATTGCCCAGTCAAACTTGCGGGAATTCAATGACGTTAAATCTTTGGGCAGCTTGGCTGCTGGAAATTATTATATCGATAGTGATGGCATTGTATACTGGACAGATGACGAATCAAATCCCGCAATAGCCAAAGTAAAATTTGTTGACGAAATCCAAAAAAACAGAAAAATCTATATAGATAATAACGGCAATATAGGATATTTATTGTCTTAAATCAAAAAAGAGGTGGCAATATGCATCATAAGGAATTTAATATAGCTCCTTTATCAGGAGGCTATATGATTACAAGCATCGTTGGCTTTTTAATTTCCGCTTTTTATATTCTTCCGAGTTCAAGAACATGGGGCTTCACTTTTGTTTTGTTTTTTACATTGATGTTTGTCGCTTCTTTGATATCAATGACTTATGCCCCAAGCGACTGGCCATTGAAAATGGACAGGAAGAAAATGTAAGATGGATTATACAGAAATATTCCTGAGGTTAGTTCTTTCAGTCGTAGCAGGCGGCTTAATTGGCTTGGAAAGAGAGATAGTTCACAGACCAGCAGGCATAAGAACGCATATGCTTGTCTGCCTTGGCTCTGCCTTATTTGTGTTGGTAACAATTGAAACACTTCCAAATGAAGCAGCAAGGATAATTGCAGGCATAGCAACCGGAATTGGATTTTTAGGAGCAGGCACAATCTTCAAGGCAAAAAGTGAAGTGCATGGCTTGACAACAGCAGCTTCCATATGGGCAGTTTCAGCTGTGGGATTGGCAATTGGCTTGGGATATTATTTGATGATGGTGATTGCTGTGATTCTTATATTGATAATTTTGCAGCTGAATAAGATGGAGTTTTTTAGAAGGTTGTGAAGATTAGTAAAATATATATACTACATTTATCTTTAGCCTAAATATGAAGCAGGAAACAATAACCATCACAGCAGACGAATACGACAGGTTAAAGAAAAAGGCTAAAATAGCTGATGATATAGTTTATCAACTGGAAATGAGCCTTAAAGATGCAGAAGCTGGAAGAATAAAAAGAGTAGCTTAAACTGATTCTATTATTTTTCTATACCTTTCTTTGTTTTCCAATACATGGTCTATGATTTTTTGTTGTTCTTTTTTAGAGCCAAAAGAAACAAGAAGTATTTTATTAACATTTTTATAAATCAAGTAATAAAGCCTCTTATCACCCAATTTCTTTTCCCTGAACCATTCAAATCTCAATTGTTTTCCAACATTTGGATTATCTTTAATTTGCAGTTTTATTTTATTTACCCAATCTTGTTCTTCTTTTTCCATAACTTCATATAGCTTAGAAAAAGTTTCTGTTTCATAAATTTGATATGACATAAAAGAACTTTATACAATAAGTTTAAAAATATTGTTAAAATAGTAGTCAAAAATGAATTAATTATTTTAGATTTTTATATATAAAATCAAACCATTTCCTAAAAGAATCTGCAACATCTTTATGTTCTATCATAAAAGCGCTGGGATAGTCTTTCCACAGGACTATAGCAACTTTATTTCCAAAAATATTCACTACAGATTTAGACTCAAAACCATGAGGAAGAGATTTTCCTTCGAATAATTTCCTTTTAATTGTACTCTTCTCAAACTCCTTTATCTCTTTTTTATCATAAATAAGTGTAAATTTTATTTTTTTCTTTATTCTCTCACGCTCAAAATTTGGAATAAAATACGGCAGTTCCTTGAAAATCATGCCTTTTGCCCCTAAAACATAGACTTCTTTGCCTTCTTTAAGCATTTCAGAATGTATTGTCTTTATACCTTCTTTTCCCTTGTAAATTGAAGCGTTTATGTCTTCCTTTTTCATGCCTTCCAGTTTTTTCAATTCTGGGAGAAGCTGGTTTACAATCTCTCTTTTCTCTTCAACATAATTCAATAATTTTTCTGGTTTAGCTGCTTGGAAATATTTTTTGAAATCTTTAACCACATAGCTGACTAATCCCAAATCCTCTAATCTTTCCAAACTGTCATATACTCTAGAGCGATGCAATCCTGACTCTTTTATTATATTTTGAGCACTGGAAGAACCTAGTTTTAAAAGTGATAAATATACAATAGATTGGTTTTTTGTCAATCCAAGCTGTTCTAAGGCAGTTGTTTCCATATAATTTAACTATTAAGTTTTTCTTTTTAAATTTTTCTATTGTAATCCTAAAAAGGAGGACTAAAGTTTAAAAATTGAATCATAATTTTGTATAATAAATTGGGGGTAAAATGAAACGGAAAATATGTTTTTTATTAGCTATAATAATATTAGTACTAATTGGCTGCACAAGAATTGAAGGATTGACAGGCAAAACAATAAATGAAGAATCAAACGAAAAAATCATTTTCGGCGTTGATACATTTACGATGGCTTCTTCACCTGTTTTTGTAGCAGAAGCGAAAGGATTCTGGAAAGAAGAGGGATTAGAGGTTGATATAAGGCCATTTGTTAATAGCAGGCTTGCTCTCGACGCCCTTTTAGGTGGCTCTGTAGATATAGCAACTGTAATTGATTACGCAGTTGTACTTGCTGCTTTTCAACAACAGAATGTAAAAATTATTACAACAATTTCGACATCTGAAAAACATGTAAATATATTAGCAAGAAAAGATAGAGGAGTACTAAAACCCCAAGATTTAGCAGGCAAGAAAATTGCTATGTCTTCTGGTACATCAGGGGAGTATGTGTTAAACAGGTTTCTCGAAGTCAATAATATAAGCAAGTTAGACATAAAAATTGTGAATTTAAATCCTCCTGATATGATTGCTGCAATTACAAGAGGTGATGTTGATGCAATAGTTACATGGCAGCCGCATATTTATAATGCTAAAAATATGCTGGGCAATAATGCAATTTTATTCTCAAGCAAAGGGCTATATAATCATCCTTTCAATATAGTTGTATTGGAGGAGTCATTGAATACACAAAAAGAAGGACAAAAAAAGTTGTTATCTGGACTTAAAAAAGCAGAAAAATTCATGAGAGAAAACAAAAAAGAATCTATTGAAATTACTGCAAAAAGATTAGGCATGAATGCAAAAGATGTTGAAGCTTTATGGAATGATTATTATTTTAAAATTGGAATTGACTCTAGTTTGGTAAGTTCCTTAGAAAATGAAGGAAAATGGGCAAAGAAAGCTGGCATTGTAAAGCAAGATGCAAAAGAGCCTGATTACAAATCATTAGTTTATAATGAATACACGAGGAGTTTGGGATAAGGTGCATTAAATAAAAATGAGGTGTTAAAAATAAATAAAATCAACTCAGAAAATGCAAAAAAAATTCAGAAATTATCCGACAATTTTAGCATTCATAATATTCTTACTACTTTGGGAATTTATTTCAAAAAGCGGATTTTTTAACATAAACCTTTTTCCACCGCCAACCAAGGTTTTCAGAGCTTTTTTAGAATCTTTAGGAACAGGAGAATTTGTTAATGATATTTCAATAAGCCTAATAAGAGCAATTTTTGGCTTTGCAATTGGAACTACAATTGGGATATGCCTTGGAATTTTAACTGGGAGAGTTACTATTTTTAGGTTAACTATTGGGCAAATTGCTCATTTTTTAAGAAATATTCCAAGTATCGCATTTGTGCCATTAGCGATAGTCTGGTTTGGTATTGGAGAAGCGTCAAAAGTATTGCTTGTAATGTGGGGTGTGATTTTTCCAGTTTGGATAAGCACTCATCAAGGTATGATTAATGTTGATAAATATCATATATGGGCTATAAGAAGCTTAGGCGCTAACAAATTACAAACACTAAAAGAAGTCATCTTGTATAGTTCAATCCCATTTATAGTAAGCGGAATGCGGGTTGGCATTGCGATAGCTTTTATTACATTAGTAGCAGCTGAAATGGCAGGTGCATTTTCTGGAGTTGGTTATAGAATTTTAACTTCCCATCTAATATTTCGTGTGGATAAAATGGTTTTAGGGATTGTGTCATTAGGTATAATGGGGTTGGTTGCAGATAAATTTTATGTAATTGCAGTAAAAAATTTGTTTCCTTGGATTCAAATGAAGTGATACAATGCAGAATAAATTAATTGTAAAGAATATTGAAGTAATTTATGGAAAAAATGGAACAAAGTTAAAAGCAGTTGAAAATCTAAATTTCAATGTAAAAGAAAATGAATTTTTGTGTATTATAGGTCCCAGCGGATGTGGTAAAACAACAATTTTGAATACAATGGCAGGTTTTATTAAGCCAACTAAAGGAGAAATCTCACTAAATGGAATAAATATTATAAAACCTTCAAAAGAGATTGGAGTGGTATTTCAGCATAACATTCTGTTTCCATGGAAAACTGTAAAAGATAATCTAATAATTGGACCAAAGATAAATGGCGTTTCAAAATCTAAAATAAGGAAGATTTCTCATTATTATCTGGATTTAATCGGATTAGAGAAATATGCGAATTATTATCCCAACGAATTAAGCGGTGGCCAACAGCAAAGAGTAAGCTTTGCAAGAGCACTTGCCAATAATCCAGAAATAATATTAATGGATGAGCCTTTTAGCCATTTAGATGCACAAACAAGGGCAAAACTGCACTACCAATTGTTACAGATTTTAAATAAACATAAAAAAACTATTATTTTTGTTACTCACGATATAGATGAAGCGCTTATTTTAAGTGATAGAATATTAATAATGAGCAAACAACCAGGAAAAATAAAAAAAGAGATTAAAAATAACCTACCTAAACCGCGCACATATAAGCTAACAACAGAAATTGGGTATACAAAACAAAAAAAGAAGATAATGAATCTTCTAAAATGACTATTCTAAACCTCAAACACTTCTTTCACTTTAGGCAAAGCAGTCGGGGCAGAGCCGCCATGCCATGAATATCTTGGCCTTACTCTTATTGGGTAAAGCTTCTCATTTAAATCATCAAAAACAATTGCAGCGCCATCTTCTGTCGGCAGCAAGTTAAGCTGCTTGTCAAGCCCTTCTCGCATATAGCTTTGCATTATGTTACCAAGAGCTTGAACATCAACATTGGCTGTTAGCCTATGGGCAATCACAACATCTGCTTGCGTAAATACATCTGTATGGATTTTGCCAGGCTGCTGGGAAGCTAAAACAAGAGAAATACCTGGCTGACGACCTTCTCTTAACACAGTAATCAAAGGCAATGTTGCAGGAGTCTTGCCTTTATTCGGCAAAAATTCATGAGCTTCGTCTATTATTAGCCATACAATTGGCTGTTTCTTCTCTTCTTTCTCTTCTTCAAAAAAATGAATTTCTTCACTTATTGATGCTTCCTCTTCTGCTTTTCTTGCAGTCATTCTTTGCACAAATAACTTTTGAGCAACTAAACCAATCACCAATGCTCTGAGGTTTTCAGCTCCAGAAGTTGTTGTGTAAGCACTAACATCCAAAACACTTATTTGTCCTGGAATGACCAAGTCTTCAATTAAAGTTCCTTCTTTGCTAAAAAGTCCCCATTTCTCTGCTACTAAAAATCTATTTTCAACAGCATCTTTAATATTTTTTTCAGACCTGTCGTCACTAGCAACAGCTTTTACAATATCCTTAATATCGTAATCAATGCCTTCTTCTTGTAAATTATTGATAACTCTCTCAATCAAAATCCCTATTGGCTCGGTAATTGCAACATTAAAAATCATACACCATTCTTCTGCATTTATCTCGCTTGTTTTGATCGAAAATGGAAAATCAGTTGGAATGCCTTTTTCTTTGTAATCTTTATAAAAACCGATTGGAGTAAAGATATTAACATTTATTCCCTTGCTTTCAAGCCCCCACTCGTCAAGCAATTCTTTTTCTTTGTTATTAGGATACTTCATAGTCCAATAAATACCCATTGTATCAAGCATAACAACAGCAAGATTTTTTTTAATTTCTTCTGGCAAGTCATAAATGCCTTCTGCTATGACACCCATGCTATAGCTTTTTCCACTGCCGCGCTTGCCCACAACGAAAACAACATGAGATTTAGCAACATCCAAGTAAACTTTGTTTGACAAAGAGACAATTTGACCCATCTTAACATAATGTTTGCCAATAAAGATAGCTCCTTGTAAACCATATTTCTCTTTGTCAGCTTCGCTTCTGCCTATAAGAATATCATACATAAACTCCACTCTCATAAAAGATTATAAATGCTTTTATTGAAACTTACCAGTAACAAAAATACTTATTTTTATTAGAAAGATTTATTTATTAGCTTAAATCTGCTTTTTTGGTTGTTATGGATGACAAAAGTCAGAAAGAAAGACTAGAGCAGGAACTAAGGTTTCTAAAAGAGAGCTTTGAAGCTGAAGTTATCAGCAAAGAGGAATTTGAGAAGGGAAAGGAAAGGATAGATAAGAAACTCAAAGAAATTCAAAATTCAGCAAGTGAAAAAAGCAGCGAAGAGCCAAAAACAATAGAAAAAGAAGAACAAGAAAAACCAAAGATTGATGAAGCAATAGAAGCAAGAGAAGGGGAAAAAATAAAATTAAAGGTAATAGCAGAAGATGCTGGAAAGAATGAACAAGAACAAATTCAAAAAACAGAAAAAAATGAAACTCATGAATCAAAAGCAGAGATTAAGGAACAAAAATATGAAAGCAATTTTTTCAGGTATGCTGTTGTTTTTGTTGTTTTAGCGCTTGTTATATTTTTTTCATATTCTTTATTAAAGTCAAGTAGAGGGACGCAGGAGAAAAAAGATGGGGGATTTGTTGCTGCGTGCAGCTCAGATAAAGACTGCAAGCAAGAAGGAAAACAAGGAATCTGCTTGGAGCCTGGAACCAAAAATGCAAAGTGCGAATTTAAGGAAGCAAAAACAAATGTCATTGTTTTAAACGGCAGAAAAGACTGCTTTAATTGCGATACGCAAAGGGTTTTGAGCATTTTAGAAAACTGGTTTGGGCCTATAGAGGCCAAGGAAATAGACTTCAATACAAATGAGGGCAGGAACATTGCTGAAATTTTTAATGCAAGGGCATTGCCAGTCTATATTTTAAATGAGAATGTAACAAAAAAACCCGCATTTGAGCAGTTTAAGCAGGCATTTGCCAAAAAAAATGATGCTTATGTTCTAAGTGATGACGCAGCTGGCTCAACATTTTATTTTAAGAATGATAACATGCCTGATAAGCTGGATTTGTTTGTCATCGCTGGGGACAGCGCAAGCATAAAAGCTGAAAACAACTTAAAAGAATTTTTGGATGCTTTCAAAGAAGTGAAATTTGAGAAGCATTTAGCAAATGATAAACTTGCCCAAGAGCTCGGCATAAAAACCTTTCCCACATTTTTGGTTAATAATCGGGTTAAATTCAGCGGTATACAAACAGCAGATGCCATTAAGAATAATTTCTGCAGGTTAAATAAGCTGCCGGAATGCGAAAAAAGCCTGTCTAAAAATCTAATTTAAACTCACAATTCGTTCACAGTCAGCAAATTCACTCTTGTTTCATTTGGCTTAACTTTGGAGTCCATTCCAATCAGGAACTTCACATTTGAATCTTCCGCTGCTTTTACAATTTCTCTCTCGATGCTGCCGTCAAATACAACTGCATGGGCATTGTTTATGGATTTCAGAGCTGTTTGTATTTCGCTTATCGGAACTTTTCCCAGCACAGCAAGCTTGTTGTCAAGAATTTCTGCGCCTCTTGTGCCAATTAAATCCTCTAACATTGACTTGAATGAAGCCTTTTCTTCCTCTGAAATTTGAACCCTTCTAATATTTGGCATCGGCTGGTATGGGCGCTGCATCGGCCTTTGGAATGGCTGGTGATGCTGCTGTTGCTGCATAGGGTGCCTTTTTACAAGCTCCATTGCAGTCCTGTCAGGCTCTCTTGAAAGCTCAAGTTTTGCCTGCTCTCCTGAAATCCTGCTTCTCAAAGCCTTGTGGATTTCTTTTTTTGTTATTTCCTCCACTTCCTTTCCATCAGGGGCTTTTGTGACAAAATCAATGTCGGCAATTGATGTAATCTCCTTGATTATGAGGTTTCCGCCTCGGTCGCCATCAACGAAAGCGGTTACAACCTTTTTCTTGCATAATTCTATAATTGTTTCAGGCACAGAAGTTCCGTTGATTGCAATTGCGTTCTTAAAGCCGTGCTTTAGCAAGTTCAAGACATCTGCTCTGCCTTCAACAACTATAACCTCATCACTTTCATCTATTGCAGGCCCTGCTGGAAGCCTGTCTCTTCCATACTCAACAATTTCCATAACCCTGACAGATGCGCTGACTTCGTCAGAAAGCACTTGAGAATCCGGCATTGTTTGTTCCATCATTTTCTTTAATAATTCTTTTGCCCTTTCCACGACCATACTTCTCTTGCTTATCCTTACATCCTCTATATTCATAACCTCAATCTTGGCATTACAAGGCCCGATTCTCTGAATTATTTCTAATGCCGCTGCAACTATTGATGTTTCAGCCTTGTCCAAAGAAGACGGGATAATAATTGAGCCTTTTGTTTTTCCTGTTCTTGTTTCTGTGTTAACTTCAATTCTCCCGATTCTTCCGGATTTCTGAAGCTCTCTAAGTTCGAGATCTGCGCCTAAAAGCCCTTCAGTTTGCCCAAAGATTGCCCCAATTACATCTGGCCTGTCAACTACGCCTTCAATATCTATATTTGCATGAATAATATATTTTGCCGCAACCGGGCTTATCTTACCCATTTTAATCCCCCTCCGCAGAAGAAGCTATCTAACTAACCCACCAAAAATGCTTGATGAAATGATGAACATAATAGCTTCCTCAGTTTTACTTTAAGCATTTAGAACAAGTTATCCTGATTTATTTTATACCCTTTACCTATACACCAAATTCAAACTAATAAATAAATTGGATGATAATAATAAAATAATATTGTTCTAAAGCCTTTTAATCATTAAAATTTTGTAGCCCG